>DATFJJ010000055.1:0-7036 GCA_035269245.1 Wenzhouxiangellaceae bacterium
CGATCCGCCGCACGTTTCGCACTACCAGCTCACGCTGGAACCCAACACGGTATTCGCCGCGCGCCCGCCGACGCTGCCGGACGAGGAAACCGTCTGGGCCATGCAGGATGCCTGTGGCGAGCGGCTTTCGGCAGCCGGTTACGAGAACTACGAAATTTCGGCTTGGGCGAAACCGAACCACGCCAGCAGACACAATCTGAACTACTGGCGCTTCGGCGACTATCTCGGCATCGGCGCGGGGGCGTCGGGCAAGATCACGCTGCCGGCCGAGGATGCCGTGCTCAGGACGCGCCGGAAGAAGATTCCGCATTCATGGATGGCAGCGACCGGGGACAATTCATTCATTGCCGAACAAGTGCACGTCGCGAAAGAAGAGCTGGCGTTCGAGTACATGCTCAACCGAACCCGGTTGAGCGAGCCGATCCCGGTCGCCGGTTTTGCGGCGCTGACCGGGCTGAGTATCGACGCCCTGGAACCCGGTCTGGGCCGAGCGATCGAGTCCGGCCTGCTCGAACGTCGTGAACCTGTCGGGGGCGCGACCCCGACCGACGCGGACGAGGCCGGATACCTGATCCGTACCGAGCGCGGCGCGCAGTATCTCAACGACCTGCAGGCGCTTTTTCTACCGGGCTGAGCGGACGAATCGTCATTCCGGACTGAGCCAGGCAAGCATTCGGGATATCGGGCCTCCGATTGCCCGATGAGCTTCTGGATCAATCCTGATCGCGCCCGATCAACCGCTCCAGCGCCGCGGCGTCGAGCCGGTAGACCGTCCATTCGGACTGGGGCTTCGCGTCCAGCGACTTGTAGAAATCGATTGCCGGTGTGTTCCAGTCAAGCACGCTCCACTCCATGCGCCCGCAGCCGCGCTCGCGGGCGATGCCGGCCAGGTGGAGCAGCAGCGCCTTGCCGATGCCCTTGCCCCGCATTTCTTCGCGCACGAAAAGGTCTTCCAGATACAGGCCCGGCTTGCCCAGCCAGGTCGAGAAGTTGTGGAAGAACAGCGCGAACCCGGCCGGCTCGCCTTGCCATTCGGCGATCACGGCCTCGGCCGTCGGCTGCTCGCCGAACAAGGCTCGATGAATCAGGTCCGGTGTGGCAACGGCCTCTTCCGGGGCCTTTTCGTAGACGGCCAACTGATGAATCAATGCAAGCAGTTCGTCGATGTCGTCCGGGCCCGCCGGCCGGATCGTGAGCGAATTCGGGTTCGAGTCGGTCATGGTGTCAGCTCCGATTGATTGAAGTATGGTGCCGGAAGAGGGCGGCGCAACGGGACTTTTCCCAGGTTCCCGCGAGTCGGTTACAATACTCGGCCACGCGCCCGTAGCTCAGCTGGATAGAGTGCTGCCCTCCGAAGGCAGAGGTCACAGGTTCGACTCCTGTCGGGCGCGCCAGATTTCGAAGGCTGCTGCATGGCGGCCTTTTTTTATTCCGGCTTATTCACCATCCCTCCTACTGCGACGCTGTCAGGCCCCGCATCTGGCGCGTTTCGCTCGGTCGCCCATCCTCACCGGACAGGCGAGTACGCTTCCGGTGCGCTCGGTCGCGAAACACCCCATCTACGGCACCTGACAGCGTCTCGCTACGGAGGGATGGTGAATAAGCCGGGTTTATGGACCCGATTTTAGCTCCGGCATGCAGGTCTGAAGCCCTCCAGTTCCGGATTTTCCGGCGACCGATCAACTTACCGCCTTCAAGGAACCTCTGAACAACTCTGTACGGGCGCGACGGCGCCTTTGCGGGAGGCTCCGGCTTGGTTTGGGCGAGCGCGGTTTGGTTGTTCCAAATGAGCGAGCTCAAACAAGTCGGAGGCCCCGCAAAGGCCCGTCCCAGAAGGGTTTCGCCGGAAAAGCCGCATCTCGCGCGCGGCGAGTCTCGGCCGTAGCTATGGCTACTGTCGCTCGGCTCGCCCCGCACGATCTGCGGCTTTTCCGACTGAAACGCGCTCCGCGCAGAGTTATTCAGAGGTTCCTTAACGAAAGCACGCGTTCGGTCGCCTCGCCAATGTCTCGTCCGAAGGCCACCAGCCCTTCGTCGTGCCCGCCCATCACGGCGGCACGGTATTCCGCCAGGTCGGTTTCGCGGTACAGGCGGCCGAATTCGCGCGCCATTTCGGGCGTGCCATAAGGAACATCCCGCGACGTGGTCGGAATGCGATCGATCAGTCGGTGCCAGAGCTCGCCGCTGTGAACGTGAGCGATAGCCTGGATCTCCGGGTCGAGCTCGTAGATGGCCGCATGGGTCAGCGCTTCGGACGAAGCCTGCACCGGACCTTCGCAGATGACGCCGTTAGTGTCGATGTCGTAGCCGATGACCAGGGTCCAGTGGCGCGCATCGGTGCGCTCGAGGTGCCCGGTCTGGGTGCCGCTGATGATGAAGCCGCCGTCGGGGGCGCGGATACTCAGATTGCCGAAGCCCACTCCATGCTGCTCGTAATAGCCGACCAGGCCGACGTCGAACAGCTGGTTTCGGCAAGCGTTGAGTTCGGCGATGGTCTCGTCGGGTAGCGGCGGGCCTCGCCGCCAGTCGCAGGCGTACTTGGTGTAGCCCTCGTCGATCATCGACGGGACCCGCCTGCTTGCTCCGGGAACAGAGACGCTAGACCCGCTTGGCTGGCGTCGCAGACGCCGCGCTCGGTGATCAGCGCGGTGACCAGCCGCGCCGGCGTCACGTCGAAGGCATGGTTGGCCGCCGGGGAGCTGTCGGCGATGGTCTTGACCGTGCGCACTTCATCGCCGTCCAGCCCGGTAACGTGGCTGACTTCCCTGGCGCTTCGCTCCTCGATGGGGATCTGGCGCAGGCCGTCGCTGATCGTCCAGTCGATCGTGGTCGACGGCAGCGCGACGTAGAACGGTACATCGTTGTCGCGTGCGGCCAGCGCCTTGAGATAGGTGCCGATCTTGTTGGCCACGTCGCCGGTGCGGGTGGTGCGGTCGGTACCGGTGATGCACAGGTCCACATGGCCGTGCTGCATCAGGTGGCCGCCGGCGTTGTCGACGATGACCGTGTGGTCGATGCCGCTGCGGACCAGTTCCCAGGCGGTCAGCTGCGAGCCCTGGTTGCGCGGACGTGTTTCGTCGACCCACACGTGAATGGGGATGCCGCGTTCGCGGGCAATGTACATCGGCGCGGTGGCCGTGCCCCAATTGATTGTCGCCAGCGCCCCGGCGTTGCAGTGGGTCAGAATGTTGACCGGTTCGCCGTTCTTGCGCTCGGCGATCGCCTCGATCAGCTCGACGCCGTGTTCGCCGATTCGACGGGAAATATCGACGTCTTCGTCGCAAATGGCTGCCGCCTCCCTGCGCAACTGTTCGGCAAGCGGCGCGCCGACCTCGGCGCCGTCGATGATCCGGCGCATCCGGGCGATGGCCCAATGCAGGTTGACGGCCGTCGGCCGGGTGGCTTCGAGCGTGTCCGCCGCGCGGCGCAAAAAAGCGTGCCGCGCAGAGTCATCGAACCCGTGGCGTTGGGCTTCGAGCGCCGCGAGGTAAAGACTCCAGGCGGCCGTTGCCCCGATCAGCGGTGCGCCGCGCACCCGCATGTCGCGGATGGCCTTGGCGCCGTCGGCGTGCGTGCGCAGATCGCAGACGACATAGCGGTGCGGCAGCTGCCGCTGGTCGATGATCTGGATGATCCCGGGGTCGTCCGGGTGTTGCCAGATCGTGCGGAAGTCGGGACCGGGCGTATTCATGAAGTCTTCTCGACGCTGGCAAAACGATGGATTCCGGTGGATCGGGAATCTGGCGATTCGACGCACAATCCCGGAGTCGGGCATTCGACCACGATTCTCCGGAAACCGGAAACCGGAAACCGGAAACCGTACCTCTAGCCCTTCGGCCCGAGAAAGATCCAGAACAGAAAGCCGACGAGCGGGAACAGGATCAGGACGACGATCCAGACGAAGCGGACGAATACGCCCACGCGGGCCTGGGCGGTCTTGATGATGGCCCAGACGAGAATGATCAGCCAGATCAGGCCAAGCAAACCGATTTCGGGACCCATGGCGTTCTCCTGCAGGTGAATTCGACTACAGATTATTCCAGATCGCAGGCGCCGTCATGCGGCTTTGGGTTCAATCAGCGACAGCGCAGCGGATTTCGCCGTCTTCTTCAACTACGTCGAAGGCGCGCAGCGCTGCGCCCTGGCAGGGACCCGAAATGCAAGCGCCGTCGGCAGGCTCGAACACGGCCCCATGCGCGGCGCAGACCAGTCGTCCCGACTCGTCGGTCAGGAACTTGTCCGGCCCCCAGTTCAGCGCCCGGCCGGCGTGCGGGCACACATTCAGCCACGCCCTTGGCGTACCCTGTTGGCGCGTGATTACCAGCCAGAGCGGGTTGTCGTCGCGCTCTAGACAAGCTTCGCGGAATGCGCCCTCGGCCAGTTTGGAGGACGAAAGCAGGAACTGTTTGCCCGATTCTGAGGTCATGAAAGGTATGAGAAATTTCCAGGGATCATTCTATCGCGTCCCCGAGAGCCCGCTGGCACGCTTCGGGCTGGCGTTGCTGGGCATCGCGATTCTCGCGGTCAGCTTCTTCGTCGGGCTGATCTTTCTGGCGGTGGCCGCAGGCCTGGCGATTCTCGCGGCGATTGGCCTGACGCTCCGCAACTGGCTGACAGGCCGGCGCAAACCGCGCGGGCCGGCCGATCTGAACCATGTCGAATACCGCGTGATACGCCGTGAGCAGAATCGCGATTGATCGGCGCTGCATCGCGATCAACCCGGAGAAGCCTGATTGATCGTGCGGGTCAGCTGCGCCAGATGCCGGCAAACAGCATTACAGCCAGCAACACCATGGCCCAGAAGGCCATCGAGCCGGTCGGGCTGCCGCGTGCCAGTGAATTGGCGACATGACCGTTGCCGGGGTGGCGGTCAGCAATACGGATCACGTTGCCGATACGTTTCGACATCCTGCCCAGTAGGGCCGCGCCATGACGGGCCAGCGCTGGTATCAGCTTTCGGTAAAGCCACTCTGTATCCAACAGCGTGCGTCGGTTTGATGCGGGCAGTCCCAGGCCTAGCTTGTTAAGGACGACGTAGGCCAGCAACGCGAACAGCAATAACTGAAACTGATCCAGGATTTTTGCCAGCTTGATCGGCTGGTAATCGCTGGCCATCGGGCGCAGCGCGTCGGTGAGCCAGGGGAACAGGCCCGCGACCAGCAGCAGGGCGGTAATTATGCCCATTGCAAGGCGCATCGGGAACGACGCATCACCCCCGTCGAAGGACGTTCGGGGCGCGCGCAGAAAAGCTTCGTAAAGTACCCGCACGCCCGCGTACAAAACCCCGAGCGCCGATAGACTGGTCAGTAGCGCATACCAGATTGGGCCGACCCCTGCATGCTCGATGCCACCCAGCAGCAGCTTCTTGCTGAGGAAAGCGCCGGTGCCGGGCGTGGCCGAATTGGCCAGCACGCCGATGATGACGAAGCCCATGGTCCAGGGCATCCTGCGACCCAGTCCGCCGAGCTGACTGGCGCGAACCGTCCCGGCCTGGACCAGCACCGCGCCCAGCGCCATGAACAGCAGCATCTTGAACAGCACATCCATGACCACGTGCATGCTCACGCCGTCGAGCGCGATTTCATTACCGGCCCCGATCCCGGCAACCATCAGGCCGATCTGGACCATCAGGCTGTAGGCGAGCACGCGCCTGAGATCGTCCTCGACCAGCACGTAGACGAGCGGCCAAAGCGCCATCACCGTGCCGACAATCATCAGCAACTCTTCGCCGGCGAAAGTCCGAGCCAGTGAATAAACACCGACCTTGGTCGTTATCGCGACCAGAATCACCGACCCGGCCGCCGAGGCTCGGGCATAGCCATCCGGAATCCAGTTGTGCAACAACGGAAAACCGCACTTGATGCCGAACGCGGCCAGCACCAGCCAGCCGCCGGGCGAATCCAGCGCAAGCGGGCCGAGCGCCAGGTCGTGGCCGCTGACGCCTAGATGGGCGATGCCGGCCAGCAGCGTGACGCCGGACAGCACGTTGAACACAAGATAGCGAATGCCTGCCGCGGTCGCCTCCGGCGTTTGGCGTGCCCACACCAACACCACCGAGGTCAACGCAAGCATTTCCCAGAAAAGCCAGAGCATGACAAGGTCGCCGGCCAGCACTGCACCGATGCCCGAACCGACGTAAGCCAGCATGGCCGGCGCCTGGATACGGTCGTTGAGTTCCAGCGCATAGATGGCCGCCAGGAACCCGGCCAGATGGAACAGGCCGACAAACACCAGCGTCATCTGGTCGACCCGCACCGCTGCCAGCGTGTAGTTCATGATTTGCCAGTCTGCCGCGACGCCCGGCGCCAGCAGCATGACCGAGACCAGCGCCGCGATCACGGGCGTGACCAGCGCGATCCAGCGGGCGCTGTCGTGGCGGATCGCGGCCAGCAGCGCGCCAAGCCAGAATATGCCGACCGGTAGCAATTCAATCGGCATCGTATTCATCCTTCGGGCGCTCGATCAAGCGCGTCAGCACCCGCACCACCAGCACCACCAGGGTGATGATCGCGACGCCGGTCAGCGGATAGAAGCCGGGCATGCGATCGACCCCCGAATCGGGCCGGATGAACAAGCCCAGGCCGCCCAGTACCACCGCCGCGACGACCAGGTAACGGATCAGCCTGTCTTTCATGGAACACCCCCGGCAACCAGCATTGCGGCGAGCCGGAACAGCGGGTCGGGCCAGAAGAACAACACGACGCAGCCGCTTGCGGGAATCATCATGGCGACCAGCATCGGCCAGGGCGCTTCGGAATAGTGTTCCGGTACGCCCGCCGCTGCCGGGGCGAAGAACGCGCGGATCGGAATGACCAGCAGATACAGGATGTTGAGAAGCGAACTGGCCATCAGCGCCGCGACCAGAACCCATTGGTGAATCTGCATGCTGCCGAGCACCAGGTACCACTTCGACCACATGCCGCCGAAGATCGGCAGGCCGATGATGCTCAGCGTGCCGATGGTGAAGGCGCCGAAGGTGATCGGCATCGCCCGCCCCAGGCCGTCGAGTTCAGCGATCTTCTTGCGGTCGTGCGCC
>DATFJJ010000056.1:0-6069 GCA_035269245.1 Wenzhouxiangellaceae bacterium
GCCAGCGCGAACAAGCGCTGGAGATGGGAGCGAAGTGGGCGGGCGATACCGGCGAATCGCCGCCCAAGGCGCCGGACGCGATCATCGACACGACACCGGTCTGGACCACCGTGCTTGCCGCGCTGGACAAGCTCGCGCCGGGCGGACGCCTCGTGATCAATGCGATTTCCAAGGAAAGCGAGGATCGCGACCGACTGGCCGGACTCGACTACGAGCGGCAGCTATGGCGCGAGAAAGAGATCAAGTCGGTCGCCAACGTGACGCGTCGCGACATTTCGGACTACCTCGAAATCGCGGCCGAGAATCGATTGGTGCCGGAGATCCAGGTATTGCCGCTGGAACGCGCCAACGCGGCGCTGAGAAAGATTCGCTTCGGTGATTTCCGCGGCGCGTTCGTGCTCGATGTCTCAGGCGACGACGATTGATGGCCGTGCATCGTATCCGATCACCGAGAATACCGGCAAAAATACGAAAGGCTTCACATGAACGATGACTCCGATTCGCCGTTTCGCGTGGTCGAGGTTTCCGATGGTCGCTACTTCGCCGGTGAAATTTTCCGGCGCAAGCTGGGTGGCACGCTGCCCGCCTACGGGCGACACCTGGTAGCAATTTACCGTCACGACCCTCTGCGCTTCACGCCGCTGGGCTACCTGAACATCCTGGGACACGAATCGGTCGCACTCGTCGGAGGCGGCAGCGTGGACGGGCGCGCATTCGCGGATATCCCGGAGCAGGCCTCTCGAAACATTCGCGAAACCGGCGGCGTTCTGTACCGCCTGCTCAGGTACGCCTTCACCGAAATGGCCGACGACTTCGAGGCGTTTTTCGGCTACTGCGGCGATGCACGCGCCGAGGAAGTTGATCTGCAGGCCGGTTTCCGCCATACCCGCCACCCGAGACTGCTGGCGAATTACCATCGCCCGCTGGACGCTGAGCGGCGCGAGCGGTTGCTCGACGACGTCTTCGCCCTCGGGCCGTTCTGACTCCAGTGGGTCAAGTCCAGACCGGAAAATCGGGATAGATCTCGCCAAGGCGCCAGGAAAAAGAAGGTACGGAAAAGTCAAGGACGGGTTTTCGCAGAGACGCGAAGATGCAGAAAAAACAAGAGCTGAACTTGACCAGCTTTCTTCCTTTTGCCTTTCTTCGTGCTTTTTTCGTGCTCTTCGTACCGGCTTTTTTCATGCTCTTTTTCTTCGCGGCTTGCGGTCAGTCGACATCCTTGAGAAGAAGTTCCAGATCCGTAACCGATTTCCAATCCCGACCGCAGACGTAGCGCGGCAGGTACCAGCGATCGCAGGTTGGGTCGACCGGTTCCGGCGTGCATCCCAGCGCCGCCTCGAGGCCTGCCGCAGCGCCCTGGCGCGGCAGGTATTCGCGCCTCAGGTAGTCGCTGGCCTGGCCGTAGGGATAGGCGAAGAAGCGCGGACGGCGGCCGGACCGGCGCGCGATGTAATCGCTGGCCCGGTCGACCTCGGCCCGACACTCGGCTTCGGTTTCGACAAGGCGGAAATCGCCGCGCCGGTTGTCGCGCTGCACCGTCCGAGACAGGGATCCGTGGTTGTGGTCCCAGCTGTGGCTCTCCACATTCATCAGTCCGGATGCATTGGCCGGCGCCCACCAGTCGTCCGGCCACACCCCCAGACTCATGTAGTCAACCCGATCGAGCTCGTCGCGCGCCTGCGGCGAGGCGATCACGAACGAGGTGACGTGCGGTGAATGCGGCGAGCCCGGGGCCAGCGCCCCGGCGAACTGCGCGATCCGGTTCAACACGCTTGTCTGGCGGCCGCAGGTGGGGTGCTCGAAATCGTGAAAGTCCATGATCGAGCCGTCGTCCATGGTCAGTACCGCGGCACGTTCCGGCAAGGTCCCGGCATGCTGTCGAGCCAGCGCGTCGCCCAAGGGCAAGACGGTCCAGCCAAAGCGGTCGAGCAATGCCAGGTCCTCACTGAATGCAATCAGGTCGTTGCCGGCGTGCGTATTGTCCAGCACGTTGATCGAATGCCAGGTGAGGATGATCAGGCGCGTCGTCATGTTTAACCGGAAACCGGTTTCGGCAAGGAAGTCTCAACGATACCCGATTCTTTTCGCCAACACGAAGCGCCTCGCGGCGCTCGGCTGGAGAGAGTCGAGGCAGAATTGTTCAGAGATTACTGAAATCGTTTGAAGTCGAGATCTCGGCCTCCTCGCCCCGCTCAGTCGTCGGACGCGTAGCTCTCGATGATGTAACCACCGGACTTCTCGTCGTGCCGGAGCTTGACGATCCCGTTCGACTGCATCTGCTCGAGCAGCTGGCCGAACGACTTGAAGCCGTGGTAACTCTCCGAAAACCCGGGTCGGCGACGCTTGAGCGTCTGCTTGACCATCGAGCCCCAGACCTTTTCCGATTCGTCGCGATCCCGGAACAGGGCCTCGATGGTTTCCAGCACCAGATCGAACGCTTCCTGGCGCCGCTCGTCTTCGCTACCGGTCGCATCGTTGGCCAGGGCGCTCGATGAATCGCCGTTCGACACCGCTTTGGCCGGGGTGGCTTTCTTCTTGGCTTTTTTCGAAGACTTCTTCTTGGCGGCTCGCTGCTTGCGTTCGGACTTCTTCTCGCTGTCGCGCACCAGGTCGTCGTAGAAGATGAATTCATCGCAGTTGGCGGTCAGCAGGTCCGAAGTCGAGCTCTTCACACCCACCCCGATCACCAGCTTGTTGTTCTCTCGCAGCTTCGACACCAGCGGAGAAAAATCCGAATCGCCGGAAATCACGACGAAGGTATCGACGTGGGCCTTGGTGTAGCAAAGGTCGAGCGCATCGACCACCATGCGGATGTCGGCCGAGTTCTTGCCGGACATGCGCAGGTGCGGAATCTCGATCAGCTCGAACGCCGCCTCATGCATTGCCGGCTTGAATTCCTTGTAGCGCTGCCAGTCGCAGTAGGCCTTCTTGACCACGATATTGCCCTTGAGCAGCAAGCGCTCGAGGACTTTCTTGATGTCGAATGCCGAGTACCGCGCGTCGCGGACGCCGAGGGCAATGTTCTCGAAATCGCAGAACAGTGCAAGGTTGCGGGTAGGAGTATTCATTGACTGCCGGTTGTTTTCGATGACACCGGCAAGCTTACCAGTCAAAAGGCACCACAACCATGCCAGAATTGCTGCATGCAACCGGATTTTGATGCCATAGCGCCGGCAGTCGTCGACTGGCAGGGCGATACGCCGTTTTCGCCAGGTTTCGGCGACGGGTACTCCTCTCGCGAGGATGGCGCGGGCGAATCCCGGGCCGTCTTCATCGAAGGTAACCATCTGCCCGAGCGATTCGCCAGGCTTTCCCCGGGTGATCTGTTCGTGATCGGGGAGACCGGATTCGGCACCGGACTCAACATGCTGCTGGCCGCAGACCTGTTTACCCGGACCGCGCCGCGCACCGCCCGGCTTTCGCTGATCTCGGCCGAGCGCCATCCGTTGCCACCCGCGGATCTGGCGCGAGCCTTGTGCACACGGCCCGGGCTCGCACCATTCTGCGAAACCCTGCAGGCTGAATACCCGCCGCTTACACCGGGTTTCCATCGCCTGCGGCTGGCGGAAAACATCGATCTCACTCTGATGTTCGGCGACGCCGAAATCATGTGGCGGCAATCCGACGCCGCGATCGACGCCTGGTTCCTCGACGGCTTCGCACCGGACCGCAACCCGGAAATCTGGCAACCGCGCCTGCTCGAGACGCTGGCCCGACATTCTCGGCCGGGCGCGACGCTGGCCACCTTCACCGTGGCAGGCGCGGTTCGCGGCGCGCTGGGCGCGGCCGGTTTCGAGACCATCCGGCAGCCCGGCTTTGGCCGCAAGCGGCATCGTCTGGAAGGCCACCTCCCCGGCACCTCCCCCGCCCAGCGTTGCAGAACCGGTACCGTGGTCGTAGCCGGCGCGGGGCTGGCCGGTGCCACGACCGCGCGCGCGCTTGCCGAACGCGGCTGGCAAGTGCGCATGATCGATCCGGCCGGGGTTGCCACAGGCGCCTCGGGCAACCGCGCCGGCGTCGTCTACACCACGCCCAGCGGCACCGCCACGCCGCAGAACCGTTTCTACCAGGCCAGCTACCTGCATGCCGCAGGCTGGCTTCGCAGATACCGGGTCGAACAGGCAGGCATCGGAAGGTTCGAAGGCGTGGTACAGCACATCACCGACGACCGCCAGCGCGCCAAACTGGCGGCGGCTTCGGACAGCGGGCACTGGCCCGAAACTCAGCTTCGCTGGCTCGATGAAGATTCGGTGCTGCTCGCCGACGGCGGCTATCTGCAGCCGGTCGCCTGGTGTCGGTTGCTGCTGAATCATCCGGCCATTGCCGTCGAGGAAGGTTCGGTGGAACAAATCGATGCACAAGGGCGGCCGGTGCTGACATCGGGCGATAGCATCCAGGCCGATGCAGTGGTGCTCTGTATTGCCGGCGCCGCACTCGGCATGGAGAACGTCCCGGCGCTTCCGCTGCGCATGATCCGTGGACAGGTCAGCGAGTGCCGGGCCACCCCGGCAAGTCGCCGCTGGCGCCGGGCGCACTGCCACAACGGCTATGTGACGCCGGCGATAGATGGGCTGCACTGCGTCGGCGCGACGTTCAACCTGCGCGACCCGGAACCGCTGGCGCGCGACAGCGATGACCAGGCCAACCTGAACCAGCTGCGACGTAACCTCCCGGAGCGATGGGCTCAGCTGAACGGCGACGAAATTGAAGTGGTCGACAGGCGCGTGGCGTTTCGTTGCCAGGCCAACGACTATCTTCCGGTCGCCGGTCTCTCGCCCGGCGCGCAAAACCGGACCGACGTGCCATTGCTGCTCAACCTGGCTCACGGTAGCCGTGGCATCGGCGGCACGCCGTTGATTGCCGACATGATCGCCGATCTCGTCTCTGCAACGCCGGGCTGCGTCGATCGCGCGATGGCATCGGTCCTGGATCCGGGTCGTTTTGAGGAACGGGCTCGACGACGCGGCAACCCAAGCTAAACACCAGCAGTGAAACTCAGCCCTGGTCGGCGACTGCCTCTTCCAGCAAGATTGCGTTCAGATCGACCTCGATCGCACCGTCGGGCAGCACCGCCTGGATCTTGAGCACAGGCTTGCCTTCGGGCATCGGCTGGTGCGCCAGGTCGACGCGTTCGGCACTCACGTAGTGCTCGTTCTCGCGGCGCAAAATCCGGACCAGGGGCCAAAGTCTGTGCTCATGGCTGGCCTGGAGTATGACGGCGAAATCACCGCTGGACAGCCGCACCAGGATCCCCGGCGTGACCCAGCCGAGAAACTGGATGAGTTTTTCGACCATGCCGGCGTCGAACTTGTGGTCGCGCTGTCGCCACTGGACACCGAGCGCCTCGTGGTGCGAGATGGCTGGTTGAGACAGCCAGTTCGACGTCATCGCATCGTAGGCGTTGACCACACTCACAAGTGCGGCCATAGGCAGGATCGCACCGGCGAACTTGCCATCCGGATAGCCTTTGCCGTCGGGGCGCTCGTGATGCTCGAGCACAGCCCGCGCGACATCGGGATGAATTTGATCGTCGTCGCGCAACAATTCATAGCCGACTCGCGAGTGGCTGCGAACGTGTTCCATTTCTTCTTCGGTCAGATCACCGGACTTGTTGACAGTAGCCTGATCAAGTTTCAGCTTGCCCAGATCGTGCAGCAAGCCGGCCAGGCCCGCTCGCTCGACGTCTTTGTCGCTCCATTCCAGCGACCGCGCCAGGCCCATCGCCAGGATTGCGGTGTTGACGCTGTGCTCGGCGATCTGCTCGTCGGCGTGCTTGATGCGTGTCAGCCAGACCATAGCCGCAATGTTGGATTCCAGCGAACTGGCGATCTTGCGCAATCCGAGCCGGGCCTGCTCTGCATCCAGGCGTCCGGATTGCTTCAAGGAAGCAATCAGCATCGCCGCCTGACGATAAAGCAGGTCGTGACAATCCACCGCTTCCGAGACGCTTTCCTCGGTGAGCCGGGCCCGCCGAAGCATGTTGACCGGCGCATTCGGATCGGCGTTGTGCGGCTCGTGCGCGTGACTTCTGGGGCGATAGGTCCTGGCCGATGGAGGCCGGTAGCCGTT
>DATFJJ010000057.1:0-4200 GCA_035269245.1 Wenzhouxiangellaceae bacterium
GCGAGATCCTCCGTAAGAAAGTAGGGGCGACCCAGAAGAAAGCCCTGGATCCATTCGATGCCGGACCGGCGAATCAGGTCCAGCTGCTCGGCACATTCGACGCCCTCGGCCACCAGCGCCACGCCGGTTGCCTCGGCCAACTGCTGCAGGCCTTCGATCAGGCGGAGTCGCGACGGACTCCGGTGGACGTCGTGAACCAGGGAACGGTCGAGCTTGATGAAATCGATGTAGTCCGCGGCCACGAGGTCGAGATTCGAGAATCCCGGTCCGAAATCATCCAGTGCCAGGGAAATTCCGGTATCGATGATCCGTTCGACCTGTTTCGCTGCACGAGCCGTATCGACCGCGCCACTGAATTCGACGATCTCGAGAATCAGCCGTGAGGGATCGACGTCGCGGTGGTGGAAGCGACCCAGGAGCTGGTCGAGGAATTCGCCCGAGTACAGGGTCTCGGGTGCGATATTGATACTGAACCTCGCGTTGGCCGGCAGGTGTTGGACCTGGCGGAGGCATTCCTCGGCGATCGCCAGGTCGAACTCCGTTCCGTGCATGCGGTAAGCGCGCTGGACGAATCTCAGCGGTGATTCCGATGGTGATGCCGCAGGACGGACCAGAAATTCCACCCAGGGTGCCGTCTGAGCGCCCGAACCGACTCGGGCGATTTCCTGGACGGCCATTCGAAAGGGTTCGATCGGCGGCAAGGAAACCGGATGCTGTAGCGGTCGGGTCGAAGGTTTCACGTGCGGCACTCCGGTCGATTTGAATTCGACATTAATGCGGATTGCCAAAGATGTCAATTTCTATGTGAGGGGAATGTCAGCGAGTTGCACCGGGGTACCGTGCGCGTTCCGGGCCGCTCTTGTCCGCGCTGCCACGATGACTACCCCGAACAAATATGCGCATAATGTTTATTATGTCAAATACAGGAGCACCGCCATCGAGGCGGGACGACTGCGGCCCGCCTGGACGCCGCCCGCCGTGATTGAGTTTTCGACCCAACCAGTGGAGAATCCGGCGCATGAATGGCTTCGCCCAATGGTTATCGCAATGGCTGTCGGTTCCGCGACTCTCGCTGTGCGTGCTGGTTGCGTTCGTGGCTGTCCGGGCCGCAGCCGCTCCATCGTTGCCGACGATCGATTCGCCCCCCGGCCCCGAAGACGAGCTGCTCCGATCGCCGGCGACGCTCGCCTGGACGCACCAGGCCGATTACCTGCGCGACTGGCTGGACCGCGATGGCTTCGTCCTGGGCGCCCGCGTCCACGTGCGGATCTACAAGGAATCGCGCGAACTCGAGGTCCATCTGCTCAGGGCCGGTCGATACAGCCGATTCCGGACGTTCAGGATCTGCGCCCTGTCGGGCGAGCTCGGACCGAAACTCCGTGAGGGCGACCTGCAGGCGCCAGAGGGCGTCTACAGGATCACGCCAGACCGGATGCACCCTCGTTCCGAATACCACCTGGCCTTCAATCTCGGCTTTCCGAACGCGCGCGACCGAGCGATCGGAGCGACCGGCAGCAACATCATGATCCACGGCGGGTGCGCATCGGAGGGCTGCTTCGCGATGACCGACTACTACATGGAGCAGCTCTGGGTGCTGGTCGAAGCCGCTTTCGAGAACGGCCAGGATGCCGTCGAGGTTCACGTGTTCCCGTTCCGAATGACCGCAGAGAACCTCGGTCGGCACGAGAATTCACCGCATCGCGGGTTCTGGGCCATGCTCGAGCCGCTGGACCGCTATTTCGATACCCACGGGTTCTCGCCGATTATTGATATCGAGCGCGGCGCGTACCGCCTGGTCGACCGATCCGAGACGTCGGGGTCCGGCGTCGAGGCATCCGCCCCCTGATTCCGCCATAGCGTTTGTCTATCGCGAAATCTGCCCGCTGCTGGTACTGTACGAACTTCGACGCGATGTGATTTCGTGGGATGATTTTGTAGTTATTTCATACTTCTAGGGCATTTTTCGCGACTATTTATAGGTTTCGGGCGGAGCCGTACTGCGTTGCCTTCCCGGCCGGACGCGGTGCTCAGGTGGCCTGGCGTGCCAGCGGCATCGTCATGCAGCGGCAACCTCCACCGCCGCGGCTGAGTTCCGCGCCGTCGATCCCGACCGCGACGCGGCCCTGTTCCGGCAGCGTCGCCTTGCCGGCCAGCAGCGCCTTGGCGTCGATGATCTCGAAGCCGGCCCGGTCGAGCGCGGCGATGGTGTGGACGTTGTGCTTGTAGCCGAGAATGCGGCCCGGCGCGAAGGCGAAGAAATTGGCGCCGCTGGCCCATTGCTCCCGTTCCTGGTTGAAGTCGTCGTCGCCGCCGCAGGCGATCGGCTCCAGGTCGACGTCCAGCGTCCGCAGCGCCTCCAGGACGCCTCCGTACTCCCGGATCTGCGCCCCGCCCTCGCCGCCTCCGTCGAACCGGCAGTGGAACGCCCGACAGCGCTGCGAGCCGGTAATCAGCGGCGGAAAGGTCACGCAGGCATCACGATCGACCATGGTGAAGATCATGTCCAGGTGGATCGTGGCGCGGGTCTTCGGGATTTCGACGACGATGAAGTCGGTGACCGGGCCCTGGCTGGCGATGCTGCGCATCAGGCGGTCGATTCCGGCCACCGACGTCCGCTCGCTGTAGCCGATCACGATCAGGTCCTCGCGGATCACCAGCAGGTCACCGCCCTCGATCGTGACCTCGGAGTCCGGGTTCGCGGTACCGTCGAAATAGAAGCCGCCGCCGGTCAGTTGCGGGTGGTGCTTGAAGATCGACTTCAGCAGCAGCGCCTCGGCCGCGCGGGCCTTGTAGGCCATCGAACCGATGATGACCTTCTGATTGACGCACATCGTGGCGTCGCGGGTGAAGAACGTGTTCGGCAATGGTGGAATCGCGTAGCGCGAAGGCGCGAGGAACTTCTCCAGGCTGTCGACGCGTTTCCCGGTGCCCTCGATCAACTGCCGCGCCAGCACGGCCGACTCCAGCGCATCGAGTTCGGCGATCAGCTCGGGGCAGCGAAACAACTCGCACAGCTCCTCGATCAGGCTGCGTCGAACGCGTTCCCGGTCGAGCACGTCGGCCAGCAGATCCCGGAATTCGAGGACCCGCGAAACTTGCTCGAGCACACCCTTGAGCTGGCGATGTTCGTCCAGCGCCAGCGGCAGACTGAGGATGTCGTCGTAGAGGACCTCGGCGGCGGTCGCCGGGGTCATGTTCTCGAGTTCGGGTCCCGGGGTGTGCACGACCACGGTGTCGAGGGCCCCGATCTCGGAGTCGAGGCGGATCGAAATGGACATCGGTTGCGATTCCTGGCGTGAACGTCCCGCTATTGTGTCAGCGTGGCTCGAGGTAGTGGATCCCGATCTTGCAGACCTCGTCGTCGATGGCCTTCAACCAGCGGATTTCGCCGCGCATCGGGCCCAGTCGGTTGAGCTTGACGAGGCAGCGCGTGCCTTCCGCGGTACCGTCCGGAACGGCGTGGCGCAGCGCCACCAGCGCACAGCCGTCATACGATTCGTCCAGCACCGGCCCGGCCAGCTTCGGCTTGAAGAACCGGTCGTCGGGGTCGGCATCGATGAACTGGACTTGCGCGATCACCACGTCATCGGGTTCGAATCGCATGTGGCGCCGTTTCGGCATATCGTCGGACTCGGCCATGGCCCTTCCCTCCCGGTCTCCTTCCACGACGCATCCGTACAGCCGGAATCGGCGGTGTCCACGCATGGCGTCGCCCCCATCATAGCCTCGTATCCGTGCGGCGCAAACGCTCGGGCTGGTGCCCCCCGTCACTCATCCTGTGACATTCTGAGCGTGACTGAGTCGACAGTGCAAGAGGCGATCCGCAGTGAATGGCATGGCCTTTTTCCAAGGATCGCAACGCCGCACTGTCGACTCGGACGCACTTCCGGAGGGCGAGTCGGATTGTCACTACAAGTTGTGATGACAAGTTGTGATGACAAGCGCTCATCTGCGGCGTCAGGGCTCTTGGAAAGGCAATCCGCATGGCCCCCTAGCAGAGACAGGATTGGTGCCCGGGGCCGGACTCGAACCGGCATGGCCTTGCGGCCGGGAAATTTTAAGTCTCCTGTGTCTACCAATTTCACCACCCGGGCGGCTGACGACATCATAGTCGGCATGACGGGCCGCCGCAGCGCGGATTCGGATTCGTCGATCGGTGGCCCCGGAGAACGGACCGGAAAGAAAAACGCCCGACGCGAA
>DATFJJ010000058.1:0-14703 GCA_035269245.1 Wenzhouxiangellaceae bacterium
AAGACGGGAACTGGCAAGGAAAGTGACAGAAGCACTGGCAGACTCGCGCGGGGAAGATATATGAATGAAACCCGAAATCAACGATTATTGATCGTCGACGACGACGAGCTCGTGGGTCGCACGATCGAACTCATCGCAAAACGGGAAGGATTCGACGTACGGGTCACCTGCGATCCGGAGCGGTTCCTGGACCTGATCGGCGAATGGCGCCCTGATGTGGTTGCGATCGATCTGGTCATGCCGGGCATGGACGGCGTTCAGGTGCTCGCCGAATTGGGCAGCCGGAAGTTCAGCGAAAGCGTGATCATTACCAGCGGCGTCGGCCACCGGGTGCTTGATGCGGCCGGTCGCTCGGCGCGCGAGCACGGCCTGCACATTGCCGGGATTCTGTCCAAGCCGTTTACCCGGGAAGATGTCCGGACGCTGCTCAATCGCTGCGGCATCGACGGCGAGCCTGCAGCCGCCGTCCAACGGGCCCGCGCGCCCAACGCGCCTTCGATCGATATCGACGCGCTGCGCACCGCGCTGGAGGAACGGCAGTTCTTCCTCGAGTATCAGCCGAAGATCAACTGCGCCGACTGTTCGCTTGCCGGGCTGGAGGCGCTGGTCCGCTGGCGTCACCCGGAACTTGGCGTTATCTACCCGGATCGTTTCATCGAGCAGCTCGAGGAGGAGGGGCTGATGGCCGATCTGACCGGCCAGGTCATGGACATGGCGCTGGCGTGGTTCAGCGGATTGCGTCTTCCCGAGGACAGCGAATCACCCGTCATGCTGTCGCTTAACATGTCCGCGCGCTGCCTCGAGGACGAGGTGCTGGTCGATCGTTTTGCCCGGCGCTGTCGGCGCCACGGCGTCGACCCCAGCCGGATCATCTTCGAACTGACCGAAACCAGCGCGATGCGCGACCCCCTTCGGTCGCTGGAACTGCTGACGCGCTTGCGGGTGATGGGCTTCCAGCTCTCGATCGACGATTTCGGCACTGGCTTTTCTTCGATGCTGCAGCTTGTTCGCCTGCCGTTTTCCGAAATCAAGGTCGACAAGTCGTTCGTGATGTCGGCCGAGACCTCCGAGGAATCGCGCAACGTGGTGCGGTCGATCGTCGAACTCGGCAAGTCGCTGGGAATCATGACCACCGCCGAGGGCATCGAGTCGCAATGGGCGCTGGATTTCCTGCGTCCTCTTGGCTGCGATTTCTGCCAGGGGTATTACATCAGCCGTCCGGTGGATGGTGACGCGATTCGCGAGCGCTGGGACATCTGACAGCGTGTGTCAGCGACCGTGGCTGGGTTCGAAGCTCGAACCATCGAAGTGCCGCATCATCCGAATGTATTGCCAGGTGAAACCGGGCCATAGCGTTGTATTCCTGCCCGACTCCGGGTGAAGATACCAGCTGGAGCAGCCGCCGGAATTCCAGACCGTTCCTGCCAGCTTGCGATGCAGCCACCGGTTGTAGTCGCGCTGGACGCCTTGCTTGACCTCCAGGACCTGCTGGCCCGACGTGCGCCGATATTCAATCGCGCGCAGCACGAACTCGATCTGGGCTTCCAGCATCAGGATCACCGAATTGTGGCCCAGCGCGGTATTCGGCCCCATCAGCAGGAAAAGATTCGGAAAGCCGCTGACTGCGACGCCGCGCCAGGCTTCCGGACCCTGCTTCCAGAGTGCTCCGAGATCGGTCCCGTCGCGCCCGGTTATCATTCCTTCGGGCACGGGATCGGTCGCCCGGAAGCCGGTGCCGAGAATCACGACGTCCACCTGGCGCCTGTTACCGTGCGTATCGATGATCCAGTCGTCCTCCAGGCGATCGATGCCGCAGTCGATCAGCGAGACGTTCTCGCGCATAAGCGCTGGATAGAAGTCGCTGGACAGGATGACCCGCTTGCAGCCGATGTCGTACTTCGGCTCCAATTTTGCCCGCAGTTTCGCGTCGGGCACCTGTCGCCGCAGGTGTCGTCGGGCCAGCCAGCGATGAAAGCCGGCCAGCCGGTTGCTCCAGGCAAGCCCGGGCACGCGCGCTTCCGAAATCAGCCAGATGCCGAAACGCGCCATTTTCTGCAGCAGCGGAAACCGCCGGTACAGGTTTCGCCGGGTCGGGCCGATTGCGGCGTCGGGGCGGGGCAGTATCCAGTGCGGCGAGCGCATGTAGACATCGAGCGCCGCGACCCGCTCGGCAATGCCGGGGATGAACTGGGCCGCCGAGGCGCCGGTACCGATCACGGCAACGCGCTTGCCGGCCAGTTCGACCGAGTCGTCCCACTGCTGCGAGTGGAACACCGGGCCGCGAAACTGTTCGAGACCCGGGATTTGTGGCCAGGCAGGTCGCGAAAGGCCCCCGATGGCCGAGATCAATATGTCGGCCGACCATGTCTTGCCGTGGTCGTCGGTCAGCCGCCATATCGCCGCCTGCTCATCCCATCGGGCGTGCTCGATACCGGTGCCGAGCGCCAGGCGAGGTCGAACGCCGAAGTGCGCTGCGCAGCGCTCCAGGTAGGCCTGGATCTCGGCGCGCGGCGCAAACCGCCGGGTCCAGTCGGGGTTGGGTGCGAATGACAGCGAATACAGGTGAGACGGCACGTCGCAGGCGCATCCCGGGTAACGGTTGGCCCACCACGTTCCGCCCACGCCGTTCGCACGGTCGAAGATTCGAAAGTCGCGCTCGCCACGATCGGCATGACTACCACGAGCAAGGCGTGCGCCCAGGCCGATACCGCCGAAGCCGGCGCCGATGATGGCGACAGAGACATGGTTTGTAGAGGATCCATACATGGACGGCATTGTATCCGGCGTGGTCGTCCCGCCACCCTGTGGGACGGGATTGCACTTTGCATCGGCTTCCAATAGTCTGGCGGCATTCGACGTTGCTCGCCGATCGTCGTATGTCATATTGATCGCCGTGCCGTTCGCGATACGGATTGCGTTATTCCGGCTTCGTCTGACAGGCGGGTTCCGCGCGAACCTCTCTTGTTCGCTATGCTTCGGTAGCGAGGGCTCTCACGGCGCCGCAGTACGCAGATTGGTGAACAAGAAGAATCAAAACCAGGTGGGCAAGTGCCGGACATGAATGAGAAAGCAGACTGGCGAGCAGGCGAAGACAGGGTTCTCGCCGAACAGAACAGGCACCTGTATGGCTCGCTGCCGAGCATTCTGGTCATTACATCGCTGGTGGCCGTGGTGCTTGTTGCAACGCACTGGAATATCGTGCCGCGCATGCCGCAACTCGTCTGGCTGTCGGTTTTCGCGTTGTTTTCCATTGCGCGATTCGCCCTGTTAATGGCCTATCGCGGCGAGTACCCGCTTCCTGAAAGCAGTCCAAAGTGGTACGCGAGATACCGGAATCAGACCTTTATTTCCGCCGTTATCTGGGGTTCAAGCGCCTGGGTATTCTTTTCCCCGGACGCGCCTCACGACCAGGCGCTGCTGACCTTCGTCGTTGCCGGACTGGGTGCCGGCGGCGTGGTGAACCTGGCGGCGCGCTGGCAGTGCGCATGGCTTTTCCTGCTGCCGACCCTGCTGCCTTTCGCCGCCAGGTTCCTGATGCTGGATTCCCCGTTGGCGCTCGCGACTGCGGTGCTCATCGTGCTCTACATCGCAGCCCTGATGTCGATGAGCGTGCAGCTTTCGCGCAGGACGCTCGGCCACATCCAGGCTGAGTTGCAGCAGGCCGAGCTGGCGGAAATCGCGCGGCGTCAGCATCAGCATTACCAGTCGCTGGTGGAATCCACAACGGCAATCATCTGGGAAGGCGACCCGGAGACGCTGGAGTTCAGATACGTCAGCCCGGAGTCGGAAAAACTGCTGGGCTATTCGCCGGACCAGTGGACTTCTGATCCACAATTCTGGCAGCGCCACATTCACCCTGATGACCGGGACTGGGCTCTGGATTACTGCAGCAGGGCGGTCCGGGACCGGAGGCGGCACACTTTTGATTACCGCATGATCGCTTCGGACGGTCGAATCGTCTGGTTGCGCGATATCGTCAACGTCGTGATCGATGACGACAAGCCGGGGAAACTCGTTGGCGTGATGATCGACATCAGCGAACTGAAGGAAATTCAGGGCGATCTCGAATACGTGTCGGGGCTCCAGCGCCTGATGGTTGACGTGTCCCGTGACCTGTTCGAGGCAACCGAGACGACGCTGGACAAGGTGCTTTCGGAGACGCTGGAGAAGATCGGTCGCTGGTGCAAAGCGGATCGCGCCTACCTGATCCGGTTTTCGCCGGACCTGAGCCACTACAGCAACACACACGAATGGGTCGCGCCTGATATCACCGCGGAAATCCACAATCTGCAGAATGTTCCCTCGACGACCATTCCAATGCTGCTGGCCAGACTCAAGCGCAAGGAGCGCGCCGTGCTGCCGGACGTGGCTGTGCTGGATGAGCGCTGGATCGCAGAGAAGCGCCTGTTTGCAGAAGAGAGCATCCAATCCCTGATCAGCCTGCCGATCTTTTCGGCCGAGCGACTCGTGGGCCTGATCGGGTTCGATTCGGTACGTGAACAACGCGACTGGAGCGACGAGGAAGCAGCGCTTCTGCAGGTCCTGGGCGACCTTACAGGCGTGGCGATGGAAAAAATGGAAAAGGAGCGCCAGCTGCGCGCCAGCGAGGCGTTGCGCGCGCACGCCGAGGCACTGGCCGGCATGGGAAGCTGGGAGTGGACGGTGGGTTCCGACGAGTTCATGGCGTCGACCGAATGGCGCAACGTGACCGGTTGCGGCAACGGCCCACTGACCCGTAAGCAAGTGCTTGACATCACGCCGCCCGACGATCGCGTGCGGGTGATCGACGCGCTCGAAAGAACCGCCGAAACCGGGGAGTCCTACAATGTCCAGCATCGAATAATCAGGCCGGATAATGGCGAGCAACGATGGATGGAAGTGCATGCCGAGCTGATCGACCTGGGAGAAAAAGGCAAGAGCCTGCGTGGATTCGCGCAAGACATTACCGAGCGCAAGGCGACCGAGAAGAAGCTTTTCAATCTGGCCCACTATGACAGCCTGACTGGAATGCCCAACCGGATGCTGGTTCTGGATCGTTTGCAGCAGGCGCTCAAGCGGGCCCGCAGAAGTGGCAGCCAGGTTGCGGTGCTGTTTCTGGATCTGGACCAGTTCAAGAAGGTCAACGATACGCTCGGCCACGATGCCGGTGATCGGACATTGATGGATGCGGCCTCGCGTCTGCAAGGTTTATCCCGCGAGCGCGATACTGTGGCGCGCATCGGCGGTGACGAGTTCGTGATCGTGCTGGAAGAGTTCGAGCGCGTATCGGACGTCATATCGGCGGCCAGCAAGGTGATCGATGCCTTCCACCAACCCCTCATGGTATCGGGCAGGGAGTTTATGCTGACCGTCAGCATCGGCATCGCATTGTCGCCGCATGACGGTGCCACGGCCCACGATCTCCTTCGCAACGCCGATACGGCCATGTACCACGCGAAGAACAGGGGGCGGGACGGTTACCAGTTCTTTACCCGCTCGATGAACGATGCCGTCGAACGCAGGCTGGCGCTGGAGGAGGCGCTGCGCGGCGCGATCTCGAGGCAAGAGCTCTTCCTGCATTATCAGCCGCTGGTTCGACTTTCGGACCGCGTCTGCGTCGGCGCCGAAGCGCTGTTGCGCTGGCGCCATCCGGAACTCGGTGACGTTTCGCCCGACGAGTTCGTGGACGTCGCCGAACAGGGCGGGCTGATCCAGGAACTGGGTGAATTCGTGATCGATCGGGTCGTCAAGCAGGTGGCCGAATGGCGCAGCCGGCTGGCACCCGATTTCTGTGTTTCGGTGAACGTATCGCCGCGCCAGTTCCGCGATCCGAGACTTGCCGAGAAAATCATCTCGGCGATGAAAGATGCCGGGCTGGACGGCGACGGCCTGGAGATCGAAGTGACCGAGGGCGTCCTGTTGCCCGGGCGGAAGGAAGTCGATCATACGTTGAAGACGCTGCGTCGAAACGGGGTGGGTATCGTGATGGACGACTTCGGCACCGGCTATGCGTCGCTCAGCTACCTCCGCGATCATCCATTCACGAGCCTGAAGATCGACCGCAGTTTCATCGGTAATCTGGACACCGATCAGCGCCAGAGACAGCTGGTGGTTTCTGCGCTCAGACTCGGCCAGGCGCTTGGGATGAAGGTGGTCGCCGAGGGCGTGGAAACCGAAGCGCAGCTCGAGGTGCTTGTCGATGAGGGCTGCGAGCTGGTCCAGGGCTTCCTGTTCAGCAAAGCGGTAGCGCCTGCACGCATCAGCGAAATGCTGGCCGCACATAAGCCGTGAGGGCAGGGACCCGCAGCCGGCTCAATCGGCCCGAATCTGTTCTTCGGCGCGCAGATCGGCCTGGATATCGAGGTAGGCGCTGATCAGGTTGGACGAATACAGCGCGCCGACGAGCTTGCCGTGATCATCGACGACTGCGACGCTCTCGCCGTCGAACCTTTTCAGCCGCTGCATGGCACGCCAGATGCTCAAATGCTCCAGCATTACGACGTCGTCGCGGTTGCGTAATTCGATTGCGGGCTGGCCCGGGTCGCCGCTCAGCACATCCTTGACCAGGACGCTGCCCTGATAAATGCCGTTGCCGTCGATCAGAAAGGCCTGGTGCAGGTGGCGGTCCAGCATGGCCTCCCGTGCCTGCTCGACGCTGGCGTCGTCGCCCAGCGAGATGAAGTTGGTGCTGACCAGCGGCGCGATATCGCGCCACTCGAGGATTGCCTTGGTTCGGCCTGCCGAAAGGTCCAGTTTCCGCTGCTTGAGCTGCCGGTCGAACAGGCATCGCCCGAAAAGCCGTGAGACCATCGAATTGGATATCGCCACGCTGGCAAGCGCGGCAATGGTCAGCGTGTAGCTGCCGGTCAACTCCATGACGATGACCACCGCAGTGACCGGCGCGCCGATGACCGGAGCCGTGACCGCAACCATCCCGCAAATCGCGTAGATAGCCGAGCTTGTCACCGGCAGGCCCAGCCCCTGATGGAGCGCAACCCCGAATACGGCGCCCAGCAGGCTGCCGATGACCATCGCGGGACTGAATACGCCACCGGTAAAACCGAGGCCGAGGCACATCGCGGTCGCCAGCAAACGGGCCGACAGGATCAGCAGCAGGGCACCTACGGGCATCATCGCGCCGGTCGTGACCGAAAGCAGCAAGTCAAAGCCCATGCCCATGACCTCGGGCAGCGCCAGCGCCGCCAGCCCCAGCACAAGACCGGCCAGCGCGGGCTTGAGCGCATCGAAGCGGCGAATCCGGCCGGCCGCCCGGGTTGCGAACAGGATGGCGTGCATGAAACCGATCGCCAATCCGGCGCCGGCCACCCCCAGCATGGCGAACAGGCCGAACTCCCAGAATTGCGGCGTACCGATCTGCTCGATTGCCAGCAGTGGCTGACGCACGGTCAGCGCGTTGCCAACCACATAGCCGACGATGGAGGCCAGTGCAACCGGCGCGAAGGCGCGCGGTGCGAAATGCCTCAGGATGATCTCGTGGGCGAAGAGAATGCCTGCAATCGGTGCGTTGAACACGGTTGAAATAGCCGCCGCCACCCCGCACGCGATCGCGATGTTGATGGTGGTGATATCGCTGTGGAAAAGCCGGGCGAGCGCGCTGCCGAGACTGCCCCCCATGTGGACTAGCGGGCCGTATTCGCCCACGGCTGCACCGGATCCCAGCGAGACCAGGCTCGAAGAAGCGCTGGCCCATGCCGAGCGTGCCGGCAATTCGCCGCTGCGGGTCTGAACCGCAGCGATGATTTCGGGGGGGCCATGGGCCGCGTGCGCGCCGGCGAAGTGTCTGATCAGGCCCACGACCAGGCCGCCCACGGTTGGCACTGCAAGTGTCGCGATCACAAGGGTTCGGTCATCGAGCATGCTGCGGCTGGAAGGCGCGATCAGCAGCAGATCGTTGAGCTTCACGACCAGGGCCACGAACAGTTGCGCCACCAGCGCCGAGAGTACGCCGACAATCAGCGGCAATGAGACGGTGCGTGCGGATCTGGTCCAGCGGCTGTCAGGCATGCCTCAGGCGCCTGCCAATGATCTCATTGGCAATCGTGCTCGATCAGGCGGCCGGACCGGGCATGGACGTATTCGGTGCGTCGGATTCGCTTCCACGGAGGCAGTGTACCCATACCAGGGAACCTCCGAACAACCCTGCGTGCGCGCTGGATCAGTTGGAACGGTGCAGCGTCAGGAAATCGTCGACGGTGCTTTCCACGTGCAAGCTCAGAGCTTCGACGTCGCGCGGTCGATGGACGTGGTAAAGCGTTCGCACCAGGTCCAGCCCCATGAGCATGCCGAGAAATTTCTCGGCGCTGCGAGCCGGGTCCTTGCAGCGCAGCAGTCCGGATGCATTTGCCTTGTCCAGCCACTCGGCAAGCCGGTCGCGGGTTGCAAGCGGGCCGTGCCGGAATATCGATTCGCGACTGGCCTGGGGCATGCCGGTGGACGCGCCAAGCGCATGGATGAAACGGATGTGGTCGCTGCTCAGCAGGAAACGCGTCAGCCGACAGCCGAAATCGATCAGGGCATGCCGTAAATCGTCGACGTTGCCGGGCGTGACCCGAAACCGGCCCCCCATCGACTCCGATTCGTTCATCGCAACCGCGGCCAGCAACTCGTCCCGGTTGGAGTAGCGCCGATACAGCGTAGGTTTGGCAACGCCGGCTTTCCGGGCTACTGCTTCCATCGTGACCGCCTGCGGCCCGTTTTCAAACAACAGGGTCCGGCCGGCGGCGAGAATATCTCGATCCTTGCTGAGGTCTACCGGTCTGCCCGGGCTTGTCTTCACCATTCATCGAGTATATTCGATTACGATACGAACCCGTTCACAAATATACCGGGTTGTTATCGATGAGTCGCATCGCACTCTGCCTGCTTATTGCAGCCTTGGTTGGCTGTGCCAACGAAGACGATGCGCCGGCACCTGATTCGGCGAGGCTGGTAATGACAAGCCCGGTGCGTGCGGCCGATCCGCATCTTGCGCGGCTTTCCGGCACGGTCAGGGCCCGCTTCGAGACCCCGGTCAGCTTCCAGGTCGATGGCCGGATCCTCGAACGCCGGGTCGATGCCGGGGACCGCGTAGAACCGGACCAGATATTGTTTCGACTCGACCCCAGGGACTTTGCGCAAGCCGTATCCGTGGCACGTGCCGATCTGGAGGCCGCGCGCGCCGAACTTGAAACCGACAAGGCCGAGACCCGGCGAAACCGGGATTTGCTGGACCGGGAGTTCATCAGCGAGCAGGTATTCGAGCGGGTGCAGCTGGCTGAAAAGAGCGCTCGCGAGCGCGTGGATGCCGCCCAGGCGCGTCTCGAGCAGGCCCGGAACCGTCTCGGCTACACCGAGCTTGCTGCCACGCGCGGCGGCACGCTGATCGAGGTGACCGGTGAGCCGGGCCAGGTTGTCGCGGCCGGACAGCCGCTGGGGGTGATTGCCCAGAGCGGCGATTCGGAGGTCGAGGTCTTTTTGCCCGAGCGCTTCGGCGTGCCGCAGTCGGGTCGCGTGGTGCAGGGTGGGACGATCATGGGGAAGCTTTCGTTGCGCGAGGCCGCGGGGGCCGCCGACCAGACTACTCGCACCTGGAAGGCACGTTACTCGCTCAGCGGAACCGATACGGAAGAACTCAACGCCACGGCGAGCAATGTCCCGCTGCGACTCGGATCGGTGGTCAAGGTGGCGCTTGACGCCGATGGCAACGGCGGCGACGTAGTCGAAGTGCCAGTAGGGGCGATCAACGAACGCGGGCAGGGCCCCCAGGTCTGGATCATTCGCGATGGTCGGGCCGAACCGGTGCGAATCGTGCTGCTGGACATGGATGCCGAAAACGCGCGAATCATGGGTGATCTCGAAGTCGGGATGCAGGTCATTTCGCTGGGCACGCACCTGCTGCAGTCCGGCATGCCGGTCCGCGAGCTCAAATAGGCAATACCCGGAATGCCCATTCCCAATCTATCGCGCCTTGCGGTCGACCAGCGCTCGGTCACGCTGTTCTTCCTGTTGTTGTCGATCATCGGCGGCACTTATGCTTTCGTCTCGCTGGGCCGGGCCGAGGATCCTTCTTTCACGGTTCGGGTAATGATGGTCTCTGCCGAATGGCCGGGTGCGACCGTACAGGAGATGCAGAACCAGGTCGTCGATCGGCTGGAGAAGCGGATCCAGGAGGTCGAAAATCTGTACCGGATCGAAGCATCGGTGCGGCCGGGCCGGGCTGACCTGATGGTCGAATTCCACGACTACACCCATTCAGACAAGCTTCCGGAGCTTTTCTACGAGGTGCGCAAGCGAATGTGGGACGAACAGCCCAGGATGCCGCGTGGCGTGATCGGGCCGAATGTCAACGATGATTTTTCCGATGTTTATTTCAGCCTGCTGTCGCTGACCGCACCGGGCCTGCCGATGCGCGACCTGGTGCGGGTGGCCGAGGACGCTCGTGATCGTCTCAAGCGCGTCGAGGGCGTGCAAAAGGCGCTGTTGCTGGGCGAGCGCCAGCAACGCGTGTTCGTCGAGTTCGACAACGCCGACTTGGTCAACCTGGGCATTTCTCCGGAGCAGATCTTCGACGCTATAAATGCGCACAACGCGCTGACTCCGTCCGGCCAGGTCGATACGGCCGGGCCGCGCGTCTACCTGCGCGTCGATACCGATGTGTCCAGACTCGATCAACTGCGCGCGGTGCCCCTTCGTTCCGGTCAGCGCCTACTCCGTCTGGGTGATATCGCGACCGTACGGCACGGCTACGAGGACCCGCCTTCGTTCATGATCCGCGCCGATGGTGACGACGCCCTGGTGCTCGGGATTGTCATGTCACCCAATACGAATGGGCTCGAATTGGGCGAACGCCTGGCTGAATTCATGGAGCGCGAGCGCACCAGGCTCCCGCTGGGCATGGAATTGAATGTGCTGACCAATCAGGCCGAGGCCATTGCGCAGGCGGTCAACCTGTTTCAGCTGAAGTTCCTGATCGCGGTACTGGTGGTGATGGGCGTGAGTTTCCTGGCCATAGGCTTCCGGGCAGGGCTGATCGTGGGTATTGCCGTGCCGCTCACGCTGGGATTGACTTTCCTGCTGATGAAGGCTGTCGGCATGAACCTCGACCGGATTACGCTGGGTGCGCTGATCATTGCGCTGGGATTGTTGGTCGACGACGCGATCATCGCCATCGAAATGATGCTGGTCAAGATCGATGAAGGGCTTAAACGGGTCGACGCCGCCGCGTTTGCGTGGCGAGCGACCGCAGCACCGATGCTGTTCGGCACGCTGGTGACCGCGGCCGGCTTCGTGCCGATTGGCTTTGCCCAGTCCGGCGTGGGCGAATACGCCGGCAATATTTTCTGGGTGCTGGCATTTGCGTTGATCATTTCCTGGATCGTGGCCGTCACATTTACGCCTTATCTGGGCGTCTCGATCCTGCCCGAGTCGGGTGCCGGCGGTCTGTCGAGCCATTCTTCGGCCTACGAGACCCGGGCCTACCGTCGGCTCAGGACATTGATCGAATGGTGCGTGCGGCGCCGGCTGACCGTCGTCGCGGCAACGCTCGGGGCGCTTTTGCTGGCGGTCGGCGGGATGGCCGGACCGGTCGCCAAACAGTTCTTCCCGGGGTCTGACCGGCCCGAGGTCCTGGTCAGCATCTTTCTGCCCCAGGGCTCGTCGATAGGTCTCACGGATCGCGTGACGAGACAGGTAGAGGCCGTGCTGCACGAGATGAAAGACGTGCGCTCGCTCTCGGCCTACGTCGGCGCCGGCGCACCCCGCTTCTTCATCTCGGCCAATCCCGAGCAGCCGGATCCGGCGTTTGCCAAGATCATCGCGGTGACCGAAGACGAGCATGCCCGCGACAGGGTCATGCAGGCGCTTGAGCGGCACATTGCCAATGGAGAATTCCCCGAAGCGCGGGTGCGCGTTTCGCAACTGCTGTACGGGCCACCGGTGATATGGCCTGTGGAATTTCGAATCGTCGGAGAGGACCAGCAGAAGCTGCGCCGAATCGGCTACGAATTGCGCGAGCTTATGGAGGCGCATCCGAATATCGTCGATCCGCACCTGGAGTGGGACGATCGGGCGCCGGCAGCTTACCTGAACATGGACGTCGAGCGACTGCGGCTGATCGGCCTGACGCCGCGCGATGTTGCCGAGCAGCTGGAATACCAGAGCCATGGGCTTGCCGTTGCCCAGATTCGCCAGGACATCAGAACCGTGGAACTCCTTGTACGTGGATTGAGGGAAGAGGGTCCTGTCGACCCGATGGGCCTGGAGTTGAAAACCGAGGACGGCCGCAAGGTGGCGCTGTCGCAACTCGGCGAACTGGAGATGCGCTTCGAGGAGCCGGTAATCTGGCGCTACAACCGCCAGCCTTTCCTCGCTCTTCAAGCCGATATCGCCGGGGCGCAGCCCAACGATGTCACCAACGAACTGTGGGCGAGCATGGTCGAACTTCGTGGCTCGCTGCCGGACGGGTACAGAATCGACATCGGCGGGTCCATGGAGCAGTCGGGCAAGGCCGATGCCTCCATTCAGAAGCTGATGCCGCTGATGGTCGCGCTGATGCTGATCTTCATCATGCTGCAGATGCGTTCGTTCTCCGGCATGGTCATGGTCGTGGCCACCGCGCCGCTGGGCCTGATCGGGGCGGTGCTGGCGCTGCTGGTATTTGGTCAGCCGTTCGGATTCGTCGCGTTGCTGGGTCTGATCGGACTGGCCGGCATCCTGATGCGCAATACGCTGATCCTGACCCAGCAGGTCTCCGACAACCTGGCCGACGGCCAGCCGCCGTTCGAGGCCATCGTCGAGGCCGCCGTGCGCCGGGCGCGGCCGGTGGTCCTGACCGCGCTTGCCGCAGCGCTCGCGTTCGTGCCGCTGACCTTCGACAGCTTCTGGGGGCCGCTGGCCTACGTGCTGATCGGCGGCGTGCTTGTCGGCACCGCGATCACGCTGCTGTTCGTGCCGGCGCTTTACGCCCTGTGGATGCGGCCCGGGAAGCAGGATTCTGCCTCCTCTTGAGGATGCAATGTCAAACAGCGATTACCACGAAGGTCACGAAGAACACGAAGAGAAAAGTCAAGTCGGAGATCCTTCTCGCGCAAAGAGTGTCACCGGTTTCCTCGTGCCGGATCGCAAGCCGCCAAACAGCGATTCAAGGTTGCTATCGAAAGCTCTTTATTTTCCTTCGTGCTCTTCGTGCCCTTCGTGGTTGAAACGCTTTTTCTAACCCCGGCTTGGTCATGACCCGGTCGTCGCAGTAGAGCGGGTCATGACTAAGCCGGTTTCACGGCAGTTGCCGCATACCCACGCGGGTACACTAACCCGTCATGAAAACCGCACCTGCAGCAATGGCGGCTACGGCCCGGCGCAAGCGGATCTTCCGCGAGCGGCGCGCCAGTCGGCGAAAATGGCTACGAACGGCGCTGTTGCTTTTGCTGGCGGCATGGATGGGCATGGCGATCTGGCACCGCTACAAGCCGTTGCCCGAAGGCCTGAGCGTTGCCTCCCCGATGCGGGCGCCGGACCACGTACGTTTTCTGGCCGACTACACCTGGACCGATGCCGCGGGCGAGCGCCATGTCGACCAGCACATCTTTCCCAGGGTGCTGGAACTCATCGGCCAGGCCGATCGGCTGGTGGTCATGGACATGTTCCTGTACAACCACTTCGCCGGCGAAACCGGCGGCGACGACACGCGGCCGCTTTCGCGAGAGGTCACCGAGGCGCTGGTCCAGCGCAAGGCCGTCCGGCCCGGGCTTCGCGCGATTCTGATCACCGATCCGATCAACAGGTTCTATGGCAGTCTGGAACTTCCCCAGTTCGAGCGCCTGCGCGCATCCGGGGTCGAAGTCGTGATCACGGATCTGGACAAGCTGCGGGCTTCCAATCCCGCCTGGTCCGGCGTCTGGCGGCTGTGCTGCCAGTGGTTTGGATCGACCAGCGATGGCGGATGGCTGCCCAACCCGGTTGGCACCCAGGAGGTCACGCTGAGAAGCGTTTTCCGGCTGCTGAACTTCAAGGCCAATCACCGCAAGACGCTGCTGGTCGATTCGGGCGACACCTGGCTCGGCATGGTGACTTCGGGCAATGCCCACGATGCGTCCAGCGCGCACAGCAATATCGCGATTGAATTTTCCGGTGCGGCGGCGCTGGACCTGCTGAAGACCGAGCGCGCCGTCGCCGCGTTCTCGGCGCCAGAACTGGACTGGCCCGAAGTGCAAGCGCCGCCCGAGCCGGCCCGGCAACAGGGTAGCCCGGGACTACAGGTGCTCACCGAGGCCGAAATTCGCGATGGCGTGATATCCATGCTTGATGCGTCCGGTGCGGGAGACTCGGTAGACCTGGCGATGTTCTACCTGTCCCACCGAGACATCGTCGAGCGCCTGATGGCCGCGCGCGCCCGAGGCGCCGGCGTGCGCGCGCTTCTGGACCCCAACAAGGACGCTTTCGGCCGCCAGAAGAGTGGTATTCCGAACCGTTCGGTCGCTGCCGAACTGGTGGATGCCGGGATTGAGGTGCGCTGGTGCGACACGCACGGCGAGCAGTGCCACGACAAGCTCATGCTGGTGCGCTACGCCGCCGGTCAAGCCGAACTGATTGCCGGGTCGGCCAATTTCACGCGCAGGAATCTCGACGACCTCAATCTCGAAACCAACGTCCGCGTAACCGCGCCGGCCGACTCGGAAATCATGCGCCATACAGCCAGCTACTTTGAACGCCGCTGGACTGAGCCGGGCG
>DATFJJ010000059.1:0-5631 GCA_035269245.1 Wenzhouxiangellaceae bacterium
TGCTCGGCCAGCTGACGCTGCAGCAGACGTACCACCTGGTCGAGATCCTCCACCCGCAAGGCCAGGTAATCGTCCTCGATGCGCCGAAACTCCCGACGCAGTGCGGCTGCCTGGAGATCCAGCGCCCATTCGGCGTTGATCCTCTCGTCGCGAATCCGGCGCGAAGCCTCACCCAGCAGCATGTCGTCACGCGCCATCATCCTGTGGGCCTGGAGAAGCTCAGCGGCAGATCCACGGCGATCACTCCCCAAGTCCCTTTCCATCCGCGAGAGCTCGTCCTGGCAGCGCTGCGCGGCCTGCTGCAGCCGGTCGATCTCGGCCCCGACGTCACCGGCTTCCAGGTCGTATTCGGGCAGGTCCAGCTCACTGCTGGAGAACAGGTGCGCATGACCGATCGCAATACCGTCGGATACCCCGGTGCCGCTGAGAGAGAAGATCACTCGCCCTCTCCGAAACGGTCTTTTACCAGTGCCACCAGGGTCTTCAGAGCATCTTTCTCGTCCGGTCCGTCGCACTCGATCTCGAGTTCGGTTCCAACCGGCGCGGCCAGCATCAGTACACCCATGATGGACTTGGCATTGACGCGTCTGTCATCGCGTATCACGATGACGTCGCTCTGGAATTCAGCGGCCGTGCTCACAAGCTTGCTGGCGGCACGTGCGTGCAGGCCCAGCCGGTTGCACAGCGTCACGCGTTCAGTTTTCAAGATGCTCTCCGATAAACGTGGCCGCATGTGCCCCGTGCTCGGCAAGCTCGGCAAGCGTCACGGCAGGCTGCTGCTTGTGATTGAGCGCTCGCAGCAGCATCGGCAGGTTAAGCCCGGTCAGAACAGGCGCCCCGGTCAGGACGCGCGCGACCGCTTTCATCGCAAGGTTATGCGGCGTGGCTCCGGGAAGATCGGTGATGATAAGCGGCGGTTCGGCATTCCGCCAACGCTCCAGGGCCGCAACAAGCCGCTCCAGCGAATGATCCGGATCGTCGCCTTCCCTGACCGGCAAAACCACTACATCTACCTTGCGATCGAGGATGACCTCTGCCACTTCGCAAAGCGCCTCGCCAATACCCCGGTGCGCAACGATGACAACGTCGGTCATCGGATCAGCTCGCGATGGTGAGTGACCACGGCCAGATCCTGAGCGCGCCAGCGGCGGGCGAGTTCGTCGACGAGGTATACCGAACGATGCTTGCCCCCGGTACAACCGATGGCCACGGTGAGATGGCTGCGCTGCTCTTCGGCCCAGACCGGCAGCCAGCGTCGTACGAAGCGATCGATATCGTCGGTGAACTCGCGGACCAGCGGTGCACCAGCCAGGAAGTCGCGTACCGGCGCTTCCAGGCCGGTCGACGCTCTGAGTTCCGGCTGCCAGTGCGGATTGGGCAAACAGCGAGCGTCGAACACCAGGTCCACATCGCGAGGCACGCCCTTCTTGAACGCGAACGACTCGAGAACCAGGTTCGAGATCTTCGGCGTGCCGGCCGGCTTGATCAGGCTCCAGATCCGGCGCCGGAGCTCGTGGATATTACTTGCACTTGTATCGACCACATGCGCGGCCTGTTCGGCCAGCGGCTCCAGGAGCTTCCGCTCTTCGGCGATGGCCTGGGCGACGGTGCGATCGCCGCCCAACGGATGTCTCCGGCGCGTCTCGGAAAAGCGCCGAATGAGCACGTCGCTCTCGGCGGTCAGAAAGATCAGGTCGCACGGCAAGGAAAGATCCCGGATCAATTCCGGCAGTTGCGCCAGTTCCTCTGAGCCCGCGCGCGCGTCGATTCCCACGGCGAGTCGCTGATAGCGCTCGGGATTCGACTCGATCTGTCCGGCCAGCGCAGGCAGCATCGCACCGGGCAGGTTGTCGACGCAGTAGTAGCCATGATCCTCCAACGCGTTCAGGGCCACCGATTTGCCGCTGCCCGACAGCCCGCTGACCAGCACCAGCGGCTTTATGGACCGATCACTCATGACGCATCAGCCTGCCGTGGCGCTCAAGAAACTCGGCCGTGGCATCAAAGCCCTTCATTCGAAGCATGAAATTGCGCACCGCAGCCTCCGCGATCACCGCCAGGTTTCGGCCGGGCAGCACCGGCAGCAGGATGCGCGGAATTTCCAGATCCAGCACCCGGGATTTCTCGGACTGTCCCGACAGCCGGTCGATCTTGGCTTCGTCGCCGGGCTGGGGCTGGTGCAGATGCAGGATCAGGCGCAGGAACTTGTTCGACTTCACGGCGGCGTCGCCGAACATCCGGCGCACGTTCAGCACGCCTAGCCCGCGCACTTCGAGACAATCGCGCAGCACTTCCGGGCACGAGCCATCGATGATATCGGGCGTCATCTGGGTGAATTCCGGGCTGTCGTCGGCGATCAGCCTGTGACCGCGCGTGAGCAGCTCCAGCGCCAGCTCGCTCTTGCCGGCACCCGCATCACCGGTGATCAGGACCCCGAGCGTGAAAACTTCCATGAATACGCCGTGAACGACCACCGAATGGGCCAGCGCCCGCGCCACCTGGTACTGCAGCGTCGAGACAAGCTCCCACCCGGGTCGGGCCGAGCGCAGTAACGGCGTGTCGCTCTCGCGTGAGAGCTCTTCAAGGTCGTCCCCGACCTCTGCACCGCTGGCAACGATCAGGGCTGCTGGACGCTCCGCGCAGATTCCGGCAATGGTTTCCCAGCGCTTCTTGGCATCCAGCTGGTCAAGCCACAACAGTTCCTCGCGACCCAGCACCTGGATGCGATTGGGATGAATGAGGTTGAGGTAGCCCACCAGCGACGGTCGGGCGCGAAAGCTGGCCACCGAAAGAGTACGTTTGTCGGCATGGCGGCGGCCGCTGATCCAGCGCAACTCCAACCGCTCGCTGAACCGGTCGACCAGCTCGCTGACCGTCATTTCGTTCATCAGCAGGCTTTGAACCCGACAGGCACGGGTTCACCGTTACTGAGGCGCTTCGTGGCAAGTCGTCGTGCGCAGGGCATGGCCGGCGCCGGTGGCAACCACGGCGACGCCCCGGCGGATCGTCGCAGGAGCCCTACAGGAGCCCTGAATCCATACTCATCGGGTTGAAGCACTACCGCTGCCCGCTCTTGAAATCACCACTCAACACCGCCGCGAGTTGTTGGTAACCTTCGACGTGGCGAAGTTCCTCGCGCTGTTCCGGATCGCTGAACAACTCCGCGATGGAGGCCAGGAGTTTGAGGTGCGTATCGCTGCACTCTGCGGGCACCGCAAGCGCAAAAAACAGGTCGACGCTGGTTGCATCGGGGCTGTCAAAATCGATCGGTCGCGTGAGTCGGATGAAGGCAGCCGCCACGCTGGACTGCGCAACGCGGCAATGCGGAATCGCCACGCCGTGCCCCAGACCGGTTGAACCCAGCCGCTCGCGCTGGCACAGCGCTTCGAAAATGTCGCGGCTTTTCGCAGCCTGGTCGTCCTGAGCAAGCAGCTGGGCCGCTCTTTCGAGAACGGATTTCTTGCTCGCCAGGTTCTGATCCAGCACCACGCGATCGGCGCTGAGCAAATCGACAAGCGGGATGGAGGAAGCCATTACAGGGATTGTGGTTCCGCTTAGCCCGGGGGCGCGTCAGCCAGCTTCGGCCGGCCGATCGTTCCGGTGATGATCGGTGACCTTGCCCTTGTGCCGGCGAACCTGGCGGTCCAACCGGTCGGCAAGCTTGTCGATGGCTGCGTACATGTCCTCGGCAACTCCTTCGGCGTGGATGGGATTGGTTCGGCCACCTACGCCGACGGTTCCCTCTGCAGTGTGCTCGATCTTTTCCAAACGCAGGACCACATGAACACCGGTCAGGTTGTCGAAGTGCCGCTCGAGCTTCTCGAGCTTTTCGGTCACGTATGCACGCAGTGCCTGGGTGACTTCTACATTCTGTCCGCTGATGTCTATCTGCATCATCTGTTCTCCAGTTCCTGGGGATTGTTGCCCCTTGAGAATGCATTGCCGCTAGAGCTTCGCGACTCATTGCACGAAGGACAACTCTTCAACTGCAATGGTATACCACAGCGCTGAAGGATTCAGCCTGGCGTCCAGGGAAGCTCTGATTGAAACGCGCTCCGCGGGTATTCGATCAGAGCTTCGCTAGCTGGCAGCAGCGCGCCGGCGCCTCGACGAGTTTGGAATTCCGAGCTGCTCTCGATATTTCGCTACCGTCCGCCTGGCCAGCAACAGGCCGTCGCGCTCCAGCGCCTCGACCAGCGTCTGGTCGGACAGAGGACGCTGCGGGTCTTCCGACCGAATCAGATGATCGAGGCGGGCCCGCACCGAGGTGGCCGAAACCTCCCCGCCGTCCCGCGTGCCGATCGCCACCGAAAAGAAATATTTGAGCTCGAAGGTGCCGCGGGGCGTATGCAGGTACTTGCCGGTCGTCGCTCGGGAGACGGTCGATTCATGTACCTCGACCAATTCCGCGACTTCCTTCTGCAACAGTGGCCGCATGCCCACGTCGCCGTTTTCGAGGAACCCGGTCTGGCGTTGCACGATCGTGTGGATCACCGAGCGCAGCGTATGGTTCCTGAGTTCCAGCGAACTGATCAGCCACTGCGCCTCCTTCAGTTGGTCGCGCAGGTAAGCCCGGTCCTGGCCAGTGGTCGATTTGATCAATTCGCTGTAGGCACGGTTGACCTTCAACGCCGGCTCTGTCCCTCGGTTGAGCGTTACCCGCCAGCTTTCGCCGTCCGGGTGGACATAGGCGTCGGGAGTAATGTAGTCCTGGTCGTCACGCGAGAAGCGCAGGCCCGGTCGGGGATCGAGGCGGCGGATCACGGCCATGGCCTCGTCGATTTCCTGCTGACTGAAACCGGAACTGCGGCGAAGCAGCGCCGGATCGCCCGAGCTCAGGGCGTCCAGGTGGTGTTCAATCAAGTGTTCGGCGAGCCCCTGGCCGGGCGTCCCGGCAGGCAGGGTTCTGAGCTGTATGCACAGACACTCCTGCACCGAGCGAGCCGCCACACCGACCGGTTCGAAGTGCTGGATTCGCTCGAGTACCGCCAGAACCTCCTCGGCACTGACCAGGTATTCGGGCGCCAGCGAGGCTCTCAGGGTTTTAAGGTCGTCGTGCAGGAATCCGTCGTCGTCCAGCGCGTAAACGATCGCCCGTGCGATCGCCTCGTCGATTTCGGAAAATCCTGACAGGTTGACCTGCCATAACAGATGCTGGTAAAGCGAGTCCTCTCCCGGATCGCTGATGAAACGGTCGTAGTCGGGCGCTTCGGAGACCTCCGAAAAGCCTTCGGGGAGGTCATTCCAGCTGTAGTCATCATCGTTGAAATCGATGTCTTCCGAAGACCGGTCGAGTTCCTCGCCGTCTTGATCATCGGTCTGACCGTCGGGATCATCGTCAGAATCGGAGGTATCGCCCTCGCGCTCGAGCAGCGGGTTGGTTTCGAGTGCCAGCTCGATATGTTCGCGCAATTCCAGGCGGTTGAGCTGGAGCAATGCAATGGCCTGCCGCAGCTGGGGCGCCAGTTTCAGTTTCTGGCCGAGTTTTAGCTTTAGACCGGTCGCCATTGCCATACCGGCATTGTAGGCCAAAGGGCTTCAATACCGCTAGTTACGACGCCAGACCCGATCCATCCACGATCCAGTCTTAAAAGCGATCCACAGATTACACAGATTCACACAGATTATTGA
>DATFJJ010000060.1:0-3570 GCA_035269245.1 Wenzhouxiangellaceae bacterium
CCGGTCAGCATGAACTGGTGAAACTGGTTGTCCGGTTGCTCGGCCAGTTGCCCCAGCTGCGCGCCGAATATGCCCGTGAACGGATTTTCCCATTGCAGCGATTCGTTGTCGTTCTCGAACAGCGAAACATTGTAAGCGGCCTCGAGCTGCCAGCGCTCTTGAACATAAGCAATGCTGGTATCGAACCGCGTTGTTCTGTAATCGATGGGCGCAGCGAGTTCCACGGCTCGGAATATGAAACTGGCGCCGCGAATCGCATTGCCGTTGCGCGTCGAACGCTGGACGTCTGCGCGGTAGCGCCACGGGGTCGTGCCACCAAATTCGACGCCCAGCCTGAGCGTATGCCGCGAGCGCTTGATATCAATGCCTTGGAGACTGTCTTCGAGCGCTGTCATGCCGTCGGTGGTCCCGGCCAGGACCCAGCCGGCGGGGAGCGTCTGGTTGCTGGTGCCAGCGCCGAGGAAGGGGCTACGCGTATCGTCGGCCCGGTACTGCGAAATCTGATCCCAGTCAATGAAGAACTTGTGGCTGCCCTGCTTGCCGAGCTCGATCGCCAGCGTTCGGCTGTCCAGCCCGAGACGCTCGCCGTAAATGTCCAGGTAACGGGCGTCCTCGGCTCGCCAGGTCAGGTCGATGCCCAGTCCGCCGTAAATCCCCTGCTGATCGAGACCGCGAAAATTCCCGAATTCGGCAAAATCATCCGAAACATAGCCTGCACCGAACAACAGGCTTCCGCGCCAGCCATATACCAGCGGGCAATTCCGGCACTGCCAGCGTCTAAGATCCGGCGGCTCGGGCAAGTTGGTTTCCTGTGCCTCGGCCGATTCCTCTTCCTCCTGGGCGGTGATCGGCGCGCCCATGGCCAGCAGCAGCGCGGATACGGCCACGACCGGCAACAGCGGTCGCCATGCGTTTTGCTTCAGACGTTCGATGATGTTCATGGTTGGCTCTCCGCTTGCCGCTTACCGATTCAGAATGGATCCGGAAGGATGGTTGGACCCGTGGACCTGCGAATGGCAGCTGGTGCAACTGCCCGAGAGCAGGAAGGCCGACGCATTGCCGGACGGCAGATCGTTGGGCGAACGACCGATCCCGGCATGCCCGATCCGCGAATGGCACTGCTGGCACAGCAACGGCGCCCTGCGTGTGAGCATCGCCGGGTTATTGGAACCGTGCGGCTTGTGGCAATGCGTGCAATCCTCGGTGGCGGGCGCATGCTCCCACAGGAACGGGCCGCGCTTTTCGGCATGGCATTGGTAGCAATTCTGGTTGACCGTCGGGCTGGACAGCATCGCCTCGTTAGGCGCGCCGTGAGGCTCATGGCAGCTCGAGCAAGCCATCTCGCCCTGACGGATCGGATGTGAATAGGCCTGGTGGACCTGGGCCCGCTGTTCTACATGACAGCCGACGCAGGTGTCGGATTGGGTTGATGCGATGGTCATCGGATCACGGCGAACGTGCGAATCGTGGCAGTCTGCACAGCCGACGTCCTGGCGCTGGTGGGTGCCGCCTTCCCAGAAGCCGTGCTTCTGCTCTGTATGGCAATCCTGGCAGACCTGGTTTTCACGCTCTTCCGACCAGGGTGAATTAGGACCGAATGCCGGCATTGGCGGGCGTTCCTGGCCAAACCCTATGCGCCCGGTATGATCGCCGCCGGGACCATGACATGCCTCGCACTGGTTGCCGCCGAACGGCGTGCGCTCGTCGGCCTTGACCCCGTGAGGTCCTTCGAATACGGCGTTCAGGTGAGCGCTGTCTTCATCGCCGTGACAGCGCATGCACTCGTCAGCGCCCTTGCGGGAGTACTCGGGCATGTAGTCGTCGCCCAGCTTTACCCATTCAGGGACGTCTTCCTGAGTGCCTTCTTCCTGCGCCACGGCATCCTGCAGGATCGCTGGAAGCACGATCAACGCGACTGCGAGAAGCCCCGCGAGAACGCTGGATTCCCGTGCATATTGATTCAATCGTTGGCAGATCTGCAATGCCTGTCTCCCACATTCTTGTAGCTGTCTTTCTTTAATGAATCTGGCCTGCCGACCGGGGGTCGACAGGCCAGGATGGTCAGGCCGTTTGACTGCTCGATGCAGCCATCGGAACCCTAGTTAGTGACGCCGTGCACGCCGCCAACCGGAACGAAACCGCTTTCGCTGTGGCAGAACGAGCAATTTTCAGCCGGCTGGGAATCGATGAAGTCCTGGGTATCGGGATCTCCGATCGGATCCGGGTTCATCAACCAGCCGTTGCCGAAGGATATTTGTGAATCGCTTCGAGCGGCCATGTGGTCCGTGGCGATATCCGAGGTATGGCATGACGCGCAGGCCGCGGTTTCCGGACTGTAGTTGTTATCGTCAGTCGGATCTGCGGCAACGGCCCGGCTTGGAGCGAATCCGCCGTCGATAGCCGTAGCACCGGTGTTGACCGTGACGGCCAGACGTTCGCTTGCCAGCGGCAGTGCATAAGAATCACCGTCGTGGCAGGCCTGGCAATCGGCCGGTGAACGCGGATAGCTGGCATCGCTGTAGTCGTGGATGCTGCCACGGAAACCGTAAGCGACGTAACCCTCGGTGCGGACCGAAGCGCTGTGGATCGCATGGATCATGTACTGCATGCTGATGCTCTGATCTTCGAGCCCGTCGACCGCTGCCATGTTGACGCCGTCGGCGATGCCGTCCGGATCATTGGGACGTCGGTTGATGTCGGTGCCGTTCGGGTTATGGCAGGCCACGCAGTTCTGGACGTTGTCGGTGCGGTTGCCGCCGTGCAGCGCAAGACCGTCGTTGACGTTGTGGCAGGTCTGGCACTTGGCCAGCGAAACCACTTCCCGGCGCGGGGTCGGCGTGGCATCGGTAATCGCGAATGCCTGGACGACGTTGGTCACCGGAATGTCGGATTCGAAGGTGCCGTCACCATTGAGATCGGCGGCCGGATGGCCTTCGATCGCAACCTGGCCGGAACCAAGCGGCGGCATCGTCGACGGAATGACCACCGGCTCGTCAAGCATCCCGGTGTCCAACGTGTAAGTGCCGTCGCCGTTGTCGAACACGTATCCGGGCGGGCCACTCGGGCCGGCGATGCGGATCGAAATCGTGCGCCCGCCAAGCGCGGCTTCGGTACCAGCATCGTTGGTCACGTTGCTGAAGTCGACGGTCGGCCATCCGAACGTCATGTTGACGCTGGTGCCGTCATTGTTGAAGGCCGGTGCGGTCATCAAGTCGTACGTCGTCCCGTCAAGCGGGTTGACCACTTCGAACGTGACGATCGGCGACATGCCTTCACCCGTGTTGCTGATGTCGAGAATGTTGTAGGCGATCTTCTGCGCTTCGACCTGCGACGGGATGACGTGATAAGCCAGGTTGCCCTGGAGCAGGCCGGTAGGTGCGTGGCACGCTTCGCAGGTTTCGTTCGGCTGCGCCAGGCCAATGTGGTTGCGATTGGCATTGGTCAGACCGGTTTCGTCGAATGCCAGGTCGTCATGGCAGGAGGCGCAGACCTGGGCCGTTGCCTTGCTGTCGATGTTCGACGCCTGCGGGGTGGCCGGATTTTCCGGGTTGTGGCAGGTGGTGCAGTTCT
>DATFJJ010000061.1:0-10959 GCA_035269245.1 Wenzhouxiangellaceae bacterium
TTATCGATCGCATATCCACGTCGACCCGGCCGGGAACACGTCCACCCCGATCACGTCACCCTTTACAGCACCGCACTCGAGCCCCGGAACGTGCGTCCCGGTCGTCGAATGCCGTCGCCTGAAACCGAAACCGCGCCGAGCCCCGATACAAGGCCGGCGGCGCAACACTTGACGAGAATCGCTACGTCCCGCGGTGTTCATCCGGTCGATTGTTCTCAAAACTCGATGGCCGACTGCCAGCATCCTCGATCAAACATTGAATCGGAAATGCATCACATCGCCTTCCTTGACGATGTATTCCTTGCCTTCCAGTCGCAGCTTGCCGGCGGCCTTGGCGCCGGTCTCTCCATTACAGGCGATGTAATCGTCAAAGGCCGTGACTTCGGCGCGGATGAAGCCTTTCTGAAAATCGGTGTGGATGCGGCCGGCGGCCTGCGGGGCAGTGGCGCCGCGGTGGACGGTCCAGGCGCGCACTTCCTTCGGTCCTGCGGTGAAGAAGGTCAGCAGATCCAGAAGTTCGTAGCCGGCGCGGATCAGGCGGTTGAGGCCGGGTTCGGTCTCGCCCAGGTCGGCCAGGAATTCGGCCTGCTCTTCCGGATCGAGCTGGGCCAGCTCGGCCTCCATGGCCGCCGAGACGACGACCACGACCGCCTCGGAACCGGCTGCGTATTCCTGCACTTTCCGCACCAGCGGATTATCCGCATTCGAAGTGTCATCCACGTTGGCCACGTAAAGCACCGGCTTGGCCGTGATGAAATGCCATTCGCGCAGCGCCCGACGCTCCTCTTCCGACAGCTCCATCGAGCGCACCGGGCTGCCCTCGCCCAGGTGCGCGACGACGCGCTCCAGCAGCGCGGCCAGGGCCCGGGCTTCCTTGTCGCCGGACTTGGTCTGCTTGGCCGCTCGCGCCAGCGCCTTTTCGGCCGATTCAAGGTCGGCCAGGGTCAGTTCGGTATCGATGGTCTCGATGTCGGCGATCGGATCGACCCGCCCGGCGACATGGGTGACGTCGTCGTCTTCGAAGCAGCGCACGATGTGAGCGATGGCGTCGGTTTCGCGTACGTGGGCCAGGAACTTGTTGCCCAGCCCTTCCCCCCTGGACGCGCCGGCAACCAGCCCGGCGATGTCGACGAACTGCATGGTCGTCGGGATCAGCTTCTGCGGCTTGACGATGGCGGCCAGCTGGTCGAGACGGGGATCGGGCACCGGCACCATGCCGACGTTGGGCTCGATGGTGCAGAACGGGTAGTTCTCGGCCGCGATTTCGCCGCTGGTCAGACAGTTGAATAGCGTCGACTTGCCGACGTTGGGCAGCCCGACGATGCCGCACTTGAATCCCATGGTATTTATTGCTCCGATTCGGGGGGCGTGTCGCGCGCTTCGGGCGCGGTGTGCAGGGCCGTCATGGCCCGGTTGTCGTGACCGGTGAGAATCTGCGGCAGCACGGCGGCGGCGCGATCGATGGCCTCGACAATGGCCTTCTCTTCGTCCGGCCGGGCGCGGCCCAGCACCCAGGGCAAGACCTGCTCGGCCTGGCCGGGATGGCCGATGCCGATGCGCAGACGGCGGAATTCCGGGGAGCCGAGATGACTGAAGATGCTTCGCAGCCCGTTGTGCCCGCCGTGGCCGCCGCCTTTTTTCAGGCGCACGGTCCCGGGTGGCAGGTCCAGGTCATCGTAGGCAACCAGCACGCGCTCGATCGGCACCTTGTAGAAATCCACAGCCGCACGCAGCGACTGACCGGACTCGTTCATGAAGGTATCGGGCGCGAGTACGACCACGTCGACGCCGGCGATTCTCGCCTTCGCGGCACGGCCCTTGAGCTTGCGGTCGTCCTTCAGCCCGAGCTCGTGGCGACGATTCAACTCGTCCACAAACCAGAACCCGGCGTTGTGCCGGGTTCTTTCGTACTTGGGGCCCGGATTGCCGAGCCCGGCAATCAGCCAGGGGCTCATGACGGGCGTTACTCGTCCTTGTCGACCTTCTTGTCGGGCGCATTTTCCTTGCTGCCCGAGGTCTCGCCGGACGTACCGCCTTCGCCCTCGCCTTCGCCTTCGCCTTCGCCTTCTTCGCCTTCCTCGCCTTCGCCTTCCTCGAGATCTGCTTCCTCGCCAACTTCCGGCTCCTGGCCTTCGGCGAGCGCGGCGTCGGCTTCGGCGGCAAGCTCGCCCGAACCCTGACCTTCGCGGATGAAGATGGCGTTGACCAGTGCGGTGTCGTAATCTTCACCGTACTCGAGGGCCGGAATCTTGACGCCTTCAGGCAGCGTGAGCTCGCTCAGCATGACGCGCTCGCCCGGCTCCAGGTTGGTCAAATCGACCTCCAGGTACTCGGGCAGGTCCTTCGGCAGCGCCGCGATTTCGATTTCGGTCACCAGGTAGGAAATGACCACCCCGCCCTTCTTGCCGGCCGGGCTGATTTCCTCGTTGATGAAGTGCAGCGGGACCTCGATGCGCAGTTCGTGATCGGCGCTGATCCGCTGGAAGTCGACGTGCATGATGGTCGGCTTGAACGGGTGACGCTGCAGGTCGCGCAGGACGACCTTCTGTTTGCGTCCGTCGGCGACCTTGAGTTCCAGGATCGAGGCGTGGAACGACTCCTGGTCAGCGGCGTGCAGGATGAAATCGTGTTCCAGGGTCAGGGACACCGGATCAAGCGATTCGCCGTAAACAACTGCCGGCACTTTCTTCTGGCGGCGCAGGCGGCGGCTCGCACCTTTCCCCACGTCTTCGCGCAGTTCGGCCGGCACTTCGTAAGTCTTTCTGCTCATGTTGAAGTTTCCGTATGCAGATTCAAAAAAATCCGGCGGTCCGCGACCAGACCCCGGGGTAGCCGGTCATTATAAGACGAAAATGCCCGCACGGGGCGGGCATTTTCGGTGCCGCCGGTAAGCGGCATGGTTTGTAGCTGCCGCGTTACGGCGTAGTGAACGTGGTGACCTGCACGGCGCTGCCCGCGGCATCGCTCTCGCCGATATTCAGCGGCAGGTATTCGTTGACCAGCCAGAAGAACAGCTGGTTGGTGTAGAACGGGCTGAAAACCACGCCGCTGCGGCCGCCGGGGATGATTTCATCCACCGTCGGCTGGTCGGGCGTCATGTGGGCCACGACACGACGCGCCGGGCCGGACCCGAACATGAACCCGTTGACCGAATCGGACCGCGCGCTGTGGCTTGAAGCGTCGACCGCCTCGAAACCGCCCGAGCGCGGCACGCCCGGAAGTTCGGGGCTGAGATCGTTGAGGCCGAATCCGCGCGGAACGTTGAACGGTTTCTGGCCCAGCGGATGATCGAACACGATGCGGTGCAGTCGGCCCCAGCGGTAGTCCTGCTGGTCGGTGGAATTGCCGAACGCCGGTGCGAACTCGTCGCTGGCCAGCAGGTCCAGCGCGCCCTTCAGGCTGGCCAGCAGGATCGTATCGCGCGCGGAGGCCGCATCGGGTGCGCCGTCGACGTTGAAGAACGGCAGACCGGAAGCGCCGAAGCCCTGGTTCTGTTCGAAGTTCTCCAGCAGGTTCAGCAGCGCGCTGACCGACGCCCGACTGCCAGGCAGGTTATTGCCCAGCTGGACTGCATTGAGAATGCCGTCGATGGTATTGCCGATGGCCTGGCCACGGAACGTCGAGTAGATCGTCGCCGCGACGCTGTTGGCGATCTCGGCGTCACTCGGTTCGGGCAACGCCAGACGGTTGTCGCCCGGGTCGAAGCCTTCCTGAATGCCGGTGGGGCTGGAGAAATCCCAGTCGGCCAGGCGGCCCATGGCTTCCTGGACGCCCGGATCGGCGGCGAACTGCGCCAGTCCCGGCCAGGCCCCGTCTGCCGTGGCGTTTTCGAACGCTTCGAGCAGGAACGGCATCATCAGTTCGGCGTCCAGCAACTGGTTGTTGGACTGGAGAATCTTGATGTCGTTCGGGGTGATCGGCGCCTCGCGCGCAATCAGGTCCTGAATCTCTCTATCGATGCGGCCCATGCGCAACGACGCGTAGCCCGGCGCCAGGTAGTAGATGCCGTTGCCGCCGGGACGCAGCTGGTTCAGCGCGTTGTTGTCCAGCGTCACGCCGACCGGGTCGTTGTTGGCGTTGGCGATATAGCCGGAGGCCGGGTTGACGATCTGCGGCATTTCCGACAGCGGCAGCGCCTGATACGGCAGGCCGCGGGTCACCTCGGGCTCGCCGTCGAGCAACAGCCATTCGTGGTTCTGCGCGCCGGTGCCGTTGCGGATCAGGAACGGCGGTACGCCGTCGACCGTGTTGTTCTGCAGGTCGGCCCGAAGCGGTACGGTGCCCGTGGAGAAATAGGCGATGTTGCCGTCGACGTCGGCGTAGCCGAAGTTCTGGCCGCCGATCGTGAAGTTGGACAGTCCGGCCTTGAACTCTTCGAGATTCTTGGCCCGCGCCCAGGCGCGGAAGGTCGACAGTTCGAAGGTCGGGCCCCAGCCGGTGTACTGCACCGAAATCCCGGTGCCGTCGCCGTTGTTCTGCACGATCGGGCCGTTGTTGCGGCGCGGCACGAGGAACGTGATGCCGCCGGCGTCATAGCCGACGTCGGCGCGCGCGATATTGTCCGGCTCGCCGTCACCGATGGCATTGACGAAGTAGGACTGGAACACCAGCTTGAGGCGCTCGGGGTTGCCGTTGAAAACGGTGTGCGTCGGCAAGCCGAAGTTGTTGACCTGGAACTGTTCCTGGAAATAGTCGGTCACGTCGGTGGGATTCACGGTGGAGCCCCAGCAGATGCGCATGTTGCAGCCCTGGATCACCAGCGGTGCACCGGCAAACGCGACGCCGCTGACCGCCACACCCTCGGAGCGGATCACCAGGTTTTCCTTGGTGAACGTCGACGGCATGTCCAGGCCCAGGTGCGGGTCGTTGGCCAGAATCGGGTAGCCGCTTTCGGTGTGCTCTCCGGAGATGATGAACCAGTTGCTGCCGGCCTTGCCGAAGTCGCCGGTGATCGATTCGCCGATGACCGGGATGGCGCGCAGCGCCGCGACATGCTGGCGCAGGCTTTCGACAACGGATGCATCGAGATCCGGGCCGTTATAAGACGTCGTGCCGCCAACCGGCTTGCCGCTGTCGGACTGGGTCGACTGGGTGGATTGTGCCGCGGGCACCTCGATGACGCCGATATCGCCGAAGAAGGTCGGGATGGAGACGCGCTCGTCGGCCGGCTCCACCCGGTTGACGTCTTCGAAAAACAGCGCGGTGCCGTCGAAGCCGACCACATCGCCGGTACCCTGGTAGGTCAGCAGGTCGATCGTGTTGTCGACGTCGCTTGAATCGAACGACAGCTGGAATGCCAGCAGCTTGCCGATGGCCAGCGAATCGACCGGGGTCCAGGGTTCGGCCGAAGTAAGCTCCAGCGGACCGTATTCAGGCGGCAGCGTGTTGTTGCGCAGCCAGGTGTTGACGCCGTCCGCGTAGGCCTTGACCCAGCCCTTTTCTTCCGCAGACAGACCGGCATAGGTGGCGAATGCGGCGCGCCTCAGACCAAGGGTCCGGAGCTGGATATCGCTGCCGATGGCGCCGCTGCCAAGCAGCTCGCCAAGCGTGCCCGATGCGACGCGGCGCAGGAAATCCATCTGGAAGAAGCGATCCTGCGCGTGCAGGTAACCCTGGACGAACGTCACATCGGCTTCGGTCTCACCGGCGATCGTCGGGACGCCATCGGCACCGATGTAGACGGTCACGTCTTCACCCAGGCCGGGCACGTTGACGGTTTGTGCCGATGCCGAAAATGAGGTGGCCATCGAAACGGATACAACAAAAGCCGCGAACAGCCGGCCTGAAACGGACAGAACAGGTTTCATTTTTCTACCCCATCTTGTTTATGGAAAATCCAGGGTTTTTGTTACCCTCTGCCAGCATTATTGCACAGCCGCGCGGCAATCTACAGGGGCTGCCTGCGCTCGTTTGCGAGAACCGGTCACAGCCGCGTGCGAACTTCCATGAGCTCGGGAAAGAAGCGCAGTGAAAGCGCCTTTTCGAGAAACCCCACCCCGCTTGACCCACCGGTACCAGTCTTGTGGCCGATGATGCGCTCGACCGACTTGAGGTGACGATAGCGCCATAGCTGGAACGACTCCTCGACATCGACCAGTCGCTCGCACAGCGCGTACTCGGTCCACCAGCGGCCGGTATCGCGATAGATTTCGACCAGCACGTCGACCAGGTCCGACGAGAATTCATGCGGCTCGGCGAAATCGCGCTCGATGCATTCAGCCGGCACCGCCAGGCCTCTCCGGGCCAGGTAGCGCAGGAACTCGTCGTAGACCGAAGGCGCCTCGAGCACCTGCTCGAGTTCGGCCATGGCCCTGGGCTGATGGGCGAACACGCGGGTCAGATCGCGATTCTTGTTCCCGAGCAGGAACTCGACGCAGCGGTACTGGAAAGACTGGAATCCCGATGCCGACCCGAGCACGTCGCGAAACTGCATGTATTCACTGGGCGTGAGCGTCTCCAGCACCGCCCACTGGTCGAACAGCTGCTGCTGCACCATTTTCACCCGGGCCAGGATCTTCAGGGACGGCGCTGCCTCGTCCGAGGCCAGGTGCGCAATGGCCGCCTTGAGTTCGTGGATGATCAGCTTGAACCACAACTCGGCGGTCTGGTGCTGGATGATGAACAGCATCTCGTCGTGGTGCGGCGGGTCGCTCAGCGGGAATTGGGCGTCCAGCACGCGATCCAGACCCAGGTAGCCCTGGTAGTCGAGCCGGTCGCCGAGATCAGTTTCGATCCCTTTTTCCAGGTCGCGTCGATTGGGGTGATCTGCCATTGCTGATGCCTGTAAATTCTGAATTACGGGGAGTTTAACCCGCCTTGTTCGCCACCCTTGCGTAGCGCGGGGACTGACAAGTCGGGGCGATCAAGCGGCCTTGTTCGCGCATCGGTCGCACGCGGTTATAATGCGACGCTGGCTGCGTTCGATCACACTGCCTGGACTCGGGGTTCCGGCAAGGTCGAACGGAGAACCAGCTGGAAGAAACAAGCGAAATAAAAAATCAAACCCTTCAATCCTGAGGTTTCTCATGGCGGCAACCATTGCCTCGTTCAAAGTCGACTTCTTCCAGTTCCTCGATCAAGAGGGACGGCTGGTCGACGGCGTTCAGATTCCCGCGCTGGCGCGCGACACGAAACAACTCGAAAAGCTGTACCGGCTGATGACGCTGACCCGGGTGTTCGACAAGAAGGCCGTGGCGCTGCAGCGCACCGGCAAGCTCGGCACCTACGCGTCTTGCCTGGGGCACGAAGCGGCCCACGTCGCGATCGGCTCGGCGATGCGCGATGAAGACTGTTTTGCGCCGATGTACCGTGAGTACGCGGCGCAGTTCTGCCGCGGCGTGAAGATGTCGGACGTGCTGATGTACTGGGGCGGCGACGAGCGCGGCAATGATTTCTCGGGGCCCAAGCACGACTTTCCCTGGTGTGTACCCATTGCCACCCAATGCCTGCACGCCGCCGGCGCGGCGCTTGCCTACAAGCTTCACGGCCAGCAGCGCGTGGCGGTCAGCGTGGTCGGCGACGGCGGCTCGTCCAAGGGTGACTTTCTCGAAGCCATCAATGCCGCCAGCGCCTGGAAACTGCCGCTGGTACTGGTCATCGTCAATAATCAGTGGGCCATTTCGGTACCGCGGGCCAAGCAGAACACCGCCCGCACGCTCGCGCAGAAGGGTATCGCCGGCGGGCTGCCGTCGATACAGGTCGACGGCAACGACCTCATCGCGTCGAGGTGGGCCATGGACAAGGCGATTGCAGCCGCTCGCGAAGGGCGCGGTGCATCGGTGATCGAAATGCTCACCTACCGCCTGTCGGACCACACAACCGCCGACGATGCGCGCCGCTACCGCGAGCAGAACGAAGTCGATACGGCATGGAAGAAGGAGCCGCTGCTGCGCCTGCGCAATTACCTCACCGACGAGGGCCATTGGGATCAGGTCAAGGAAGAGGAACTGCTTTCCGAATGCGCCGACCGCGTCAAAGCCGCGGTCGAGGAATACCAGGACCGGATCGACAACGATCCGCAACCGATCGATTCGATGTTCAATTTCATGTTCAAGGATCTGCCGCACCACCTCGAAGAGCAGCGCGAAATCGCGCGTCGCTTCCCGGCCAAGGGAGGAAGCCACTGATGGCCGAGATCACGCTTGTTGAAGCCGTAACGCTCGCGCTGGCGCACGAGATGAATGTAGACCCGACCGTGGTCGTGTTCGGCGAGGATGTGGGCGTCAACGGCGGGGTATTCCGTGCCACCGCCGGTCTGCAGCAGAAATTCGGCGACGACCGCGTGCTGGACACGCCGTTGGCCGAGGTGATGATCGCCGGCATGTGTGTCGGCATGGCCTCGCAGGGGATGAAACCGGTGGCCGAAGCCCAGTTCGAGGGCTTCATGTACCCGATGGTCGATCACATCGTCAACCATGCCGCGCGCCTGCGGCACCGCACGCGTGGCCGGATGAACTGCCCGGTCGTGTTCCGCGCCCCATGGGGCGGCGGCATTCATGCCCCTGAACATCATTCCGACAGCAATGAGGCGACCTGGGCTCATTTCCCCGGCGTGCGCACCGTGATCCCGTCGTCGCCGTCGCGCGCCTACGGGCTTTTGCTGGCAGCCATACGCGACCCCGATCCGGTGGTGTTCCTGGAACCCAAGCGCATCTACCGCTGGCAGCGCGAAGAAGTGGAAGACAACGGCGAGGAGCTGCCGCTGGACGTCTGCTTCGTGCTCAGAGACGGCACCGACGTGACGCTGGTGACCTGGGGCGCGATGGTCAAGGAGACCATGGAAGCGGCGCTGGAGCTGGAAAAGAACGGCGTCAGTGCCGAGGTGATCGACGTCGCCACCGTCGCGCCCATCGACATGGAGACGATTATCGAATCGGTCGAGAAGACCGGCCGCTGCGTGATCGTGCATGAAGCGCCCAGGCACTGCGGCGTCGGCGGCGAGATTGCCGCCAGCCTGGCCGAGAAAGCCATATGGCACCTGAAGGCACCGATCAAGCGCGTGACCGGCTACGACACCGTCATGCCGCTTTATCGCAGTGAAATGAATTACATGCCGAGCACGGAACGCATCGTGCACGCGGCCTCAGAAACGCTGGAGTTCGAATGAAGACGTTCAATCTGCCCGATCTGGGTGAAGGTCTGCCCGATGCCGAAATCGTCGAGTGGCTGGTCGCCGAGGGCGACACGGTCAAGGTCGATGACCCGATTGTGTCGATGGAAACGGCCAAGGCCGTCGTCGAGGTGCCCTCGCCATACGCCGGCAAGGTTGCGAAGTTTCACGGCCAGGCCGGGGACGTGATCAAGACCGGCGCCCCGCTGATCGATTTCGATACCGGTGAAGGCGCCGGCGACGCGCAAGCTGCCGACACGGACAAGGACGAGGCCGAGGCCGAGCCGGAATCGTCCGAAGGGAAACTGGAACCGCAAGCCGTCGAACCGGCTGATGACGACGCCGGTCAGACCGGCGAAGAACGCGCCGACACCGGCACCGTGGTCGGCAACGTGACCACCTCCGATGAGGTCGTCAAGCAGACGCATTCCAGCGTCGGTGGCGTCAAGGTCACCCCGGCGGTGCGCGCGCTGGCGCGCAAGCTCAAGGTCGATCTTGGCTCGGTCGAGGCCACCGGCCCCGAAGGCGTGGTGACCTCCTCGGACGTGCGCAAGGCGGCCGAACAGGGCCCGACGCGTGAACCAGCGACCGGGAAACCGGCACAAGAGCCGGCCAGGCCCGAGCCGCCGAAGGGCGATGATGATGGCCGCTCCGGGAGCACGCAAAACGCGCCCGCCGCAGAACCCCCCAGCGGCGACTGGGAACCGATGCGCGGCACGCGCCGGACGATGGCGCGCGCCATGAGCGCATCCCACGCCCGGGTCGTGGCGACCACGATCATGGACGATGCCGACATCCACGGCTGGCAGCCGGGCGAGGACATCACCGTGCGCCTGCTGCGCTCGCTGTGGGCCGGCGCCCAGTCCGAGCCGGGCCTGAACGCCTGGTACGACGACGAGCAGAACATGCGCATGATCCACAAGGGCATGCACGTAGGGATGGCGGTGGATACCGCCGACGGGCTGTTCGTCGCGCGCCTGAAGGATGTGCATTCCTCGGATCGCCAGCAGATGCGCGGCCAGATCAACCGTCTTCGCGACAACGTCAAGAACCGGTCGATTCCGCCGGAAGACCTCAAGGACTACACCATCATGTTGTCCAACTTCGGGGTATTCGCCGGTCGCTACGCCACGCCCATCATCAATCCGCCGTGCGTGGCCATCGTGGCCGCCGGGGTGCTGCGCCACGAAGTAGTGCCGGTGCTCGGCGGCATGGAAGCCCATCGCATGCTGCCGCTGTCGCTGACCTTCGACCACCGCGTCTGCACCGGCGGCGAAGCGGCGAGGTTCTTGAAAGCGATGATCCAGGACCTGCAAAAATCACAGTGAAGCTACTGCGCCCCTCCCTGGCGGCGTCCGGCGGTGCTCGGAATCCTTATGCACGGATCAGTGCATTGCGGTTGCTGCGCGCCGGCGGCCACCGCCAGAGAGTCGCTCGCTACGCGTCACCGCGATTTGTCCGTGGTTAATGAGTGAAGGCGATTTCAACACTCGACGACGCAGCAATTTTGTAAAGAATCCGCGGTAATTTAGGCTCAGACAAGAGGTAGGGGACTCAAACATGCGCATCAGTATTTTCGGAACGGGCTACGTGGGACTGGTGACCGGGGCCTGCCTGGCGGAGGTCGGCAACCACGTCATCTGCATGGACATCGACCAGGACAAGGTCGACGCACTCAACCTTGGCGAGATTCCGATCTTCGAGCCCGGCCTGGAGGGACTGGTGCAGCGAAACCATGCCGCCGGTCGACTCCAGTTTTCATCCGATGCGGTCGAAACGACGCGCCACGGCGAAATCCTGTTCATCGCCGTCGGCACGCCGTCGGACCAGGACGGCTCGGCCGACCTTCG
>DATFJJ010000062.1:0-5230 GCA_035269245.1 Wenzhouxiangellaceae bacterium
CCGATCGGGACCGGATGGCGGAGATCGTCGACTTCGTTGCCCGCGGCAACACCGTTCAGTTCGCCGACTCGGAATGGTTGCGCGAACTCCAGTCCTGGATTCGCTTCAGCGGCCCCGAAGCGCTGCGGGCCGGTGACGGCCTGTACGGCCCCATCATGGGCAGCCCCTCGGTTCCGCGCTGGCTGGGCCGGCTGGCCATGCGATTCGGATTTTCCGCCCGCAAGCAGAACGCCAGGGACCGCCGGCACATCATGAGTTCGTCGGCCATCGCCGTGATTCACTCGGAATCGAACGACGAGCCGCACTGGGTCGAGGCGGGTCGCTGCTACCAGCGTCTGGCGCTGGAGGCCACGGCGCTGGGCCTGAAGACGGCTTTCATCAATCAGCCGGTCGAGGTGCCCGAGCTTCGATCGAAGTTCGCGCGTTTTCTGAAACTGGGCGATCGGCGGCCGGACCTGGTCGTGCGAATCGGACGGGGGCCGGAAATGCCCCGGTCGTTGCGCTGCCCGGTCGACGAAGTCATTCTCGAGGGGGATGCGTCGCCGTGATCGCGTATCTGCTCTGCTGGTTTCTGCTGGCGATCGTGGGCATCGTCAACGGCGTGCTGCGCGAGAAGACCTACGGCCGACTCGTTTCCGAGCTGACCGCCCACCAGGTTTCAACCGCAACCTTCATTGTCTTCACCGGCGTGCTGGTTTGGGGCGTAAGCCGAACCTGGCCGCTGGATTCGGCGGCGCAGGCATGGCTTGTCGGCGTGCTCTGGGTGACCGCCACCGTCGCGTTCGAATTCGGTTTCGGGCGCTATGTGATCGGGCATTCCTGGCAGCAGCTGCGACGTGATTACAACCTGCTGAAAGGACGCTTGTGGCTGCTGGCGCTGATCTGGCTTCTGGTCATGCCGTATCTTTTCCACGTCGGGGTTTGATCTCCTCGGCCCCGTGGACAGTTGTTCAGAGGTTCCCTGGTGACCCACCAGTTGATAATGACCGGCAGGCGCCGCTATTGATTTGCGGGTCTGTCAACGACAATAATGAATGAACTTGCTTTTCTCGAATGTGGGAAGACCCGAACGACGCGACCAAAGGTATAGCGCTGGGGTCGTTATGCGGCGCTCATGCAACAAGGCACGAGGAACAAAGTCATGAACATGTTCGATTTAAGCGGACAGTCGGCGATTGTCACGGGTGGCAACGGCGGCATCGGCCGCGGGATTGCACTCGCGCTTGCCGGTGCCGGTGCGAACGTCTGCATTGCCGGACGAGACGATACCAAGAACGATGCGGTGGGTGCTGAAATCGAGGCCATGGGCGCAGCGGCAATCACCGCACGCTGTGACGTGAACGATGCCGAGGATATCAACGGCGCGATCGAGGTAACCCGCTCAGTGTTCGGCGGCGTGAACATCCTCGTAAACAACGCCGGGATCAGTGCCATCAACAGCCCTGAAGCCATGACGGACGATGAGTGGCAGTCGGTCCTGGACACCAACCTCACCAGCGTATTCAAGTTTTCGCGAGCGGTTCACGGTGAACTCGTGAAGACCGGCGGGGGAAAGATCATCAATATCGGTTCCATGTACTCGATCTTCGGTTACCCGCTACTGGCGAGCTACGGTGCCAGCAAGGGCGGCGTGGTGCAGCTGACAAAGTCCCTGGCCACCGCCTGGGCTGCCGACAACATCCAGGTCAATGCCATTCTCCCGGGCTGGTTCACGACCGACATGACGGCTCCGCTGGACACCGATGAATTTCGTGAGTTTCATGACGAGATCATAGGACGCACGCCGGCCGGCCGCTTTGGGGAGCCCGAGGAGCTGGGCGGCACGGCTGTATACCTGGCATCGCAAGCGTCTGATTTCGTGACGGGGCAGTCGATCCCGGTTTGCGGCGGCTACAGCATTCGCTAGCGCCAAGAGTTTCGCTCTGCAGGCTCGCGCCCAAGTGTCATGGTTTTCGGGCTCAGCTCGAATAATGTGCGCGTCCGACGACGGTGCTCCTGCCGGCCGCTTGCTGCCAACAATCAGCGCGTTCCCCGTGCAATCGGCTCCGGCTGAATCGAGTATCCGGCCACCGGCCGGGCGGTTCTTCGGCGGTTTATAATCCAGCGTGGGGCGTGCGATCATCACGGTTTGAAATCTGTGGCCGGAACCGTCCCTTTGTTGACGCGCACCCGAATTTACGCCAGCACATGAACGAAAAAACTTCAGCCGAAGCGCACCTCCACGATCGCGGCCGGCTTCATTCGCTGGCCGAAACCGGCCTGATGGATAGGCCGGAACGCGAGGCGCTGAGCCGGTACGCCCGCATCGCAACCCGCGCCCTCAGGGTGCCGGTCAGCCTCGTGTCTCTGGTCGATGACGAGCGCCAGTTCTTCGCGGGCGCGCACGGCCTCGACGCGCCCTGGAAAGAGCAGCGCCAGACGCCGCTCAGTCACTCCTTCTGCCAATACGTGGTGACCGAACGCAGCGCGCTGGTCGTGGACGACGCGCGCAACAACGCGCTGGTCTGCGACAACCTCGCCATCGAGGAACTCAACGTCGCTGCATACGCGGGTGTTCCCCTGTGCGATACGAACGGCAACGTCCTTGGAAGCTTCTGCGTCATCGACGACCAACCCCGACAGTGGACGCCCGACGAACTGAAGCTGCTCCAGTTGCTCGCCGACGAGGTGGCAGAGGAAATCGAGCTGGCCCGCCGCACCTGGCTGGCCGAAAAGGCGGAAACGGACCTGGCCGAGATCAACCAGGAAATTGCCGCGGCCCATCAACGTGCCGCGGAGCACAATGCCGCGGTCATGCACGATCTGCGCACGCCCCTGCAGGTGGTGTCCGTCGCCGTGAGGTCACTCGCCGAACATCCCTCGATCACGGACTCTGCAGCGCTCGCCAAAACGGTTGAAATGTTGCAGCGAAACGTCCGCCAGGCGTTCAAACTCGTGAAAACCAGTGGACATCGCTACTCCGATGACGATCTTTTTCAGCGCGTGGATGTGGCGGAACTTGTCGCCCGGGTCTGCGAGGACCTGGCAACGGGTCAGTCGGTGGCAGTCGATCTGTCTCTCGAACCTTCCGAGGTGCTGGCCGACCCCATGATGATCCGGCGCGCTGTACAGAATCTGTTCTCTAACGCCCTGCGCTTTGCCGCCGGCCGGATCGACGTGACCGTCGCTTGCCGCGACGACCTGGTGCGGATCGTCGTGGAGGATGACGGCGAAGGCCTGCCGCGCGAGGAAGACTATCAGCGCGTCTGGGAGCTCGGGCGGCGCTTTCACTCCACGCGCTCGAACACGGGCCTCGGTCTGGCGGTCACGCGGCAACTCATTCAGGCGCTCGGCGGGAGCGTGCGAGCCCGTCCCTCGGACCTGGGTGGGGCGCGATTCGAGCTATGGCTACCCCGGGCGCGCGGGAATACATAGCAATCGAACATAAGTGGACACCCACCTTGAAATCCCCATCCTGAAATCTTGCAAGCTCTCGGCATTCCCAGGGACATCCTGCGGATGACCGCGGCTTCGGAACGCGATAGGTGACAGCTTCTGCCACGCCCCTCGGCGCATCAACTGAAAGCATCTCCAGAGACTCGCTCCGGCAGGAGCTTCGAATGGCTTGTCAGTGATTGACAGCGGACACCCATACTCCCCGGGTCGGGTTTGGAATGCTCTATTTGACAGTACCTTTATCCGGCCTGTACTTTATAGTTTTGATTTAAAGGCCTTTGATTCATGTCCATCAAACGAACCGCGAGAGCCGTCGTAGTTTCCATCTTCGTGATTGGTATTGCCGGATGCGGTGGAGGCAGCGATTCCGGAGAAGCCGCTCTGTCGTCGGCGCCGGAAGTCCGTGTCGTCGCTTCAGGCGATGTTGAAAGCACCCTGGCCACTAACGGTTCGATATTCTGCGGCCCGGGCGAGGGCTCGGATCCGGAGTTCATGTTCGAACTCTATGCGATGTCGCCGCCGGAAGGTCTCAACATGCGACTGAATCGAGATCTCGCACCCGGCACGCATCCCATCGTCGGTTCCGACGACGACGCACGGGACAGGGGCGCTGACGCTTACTTCTACTACACCGGGCCGGACCGGACGCGATTCGACCGGGTGGACAGCGGGTCGATCACGATAGAGAACATGCCGACCGCAGTGGGCGAAAAACTTGTGGCTTCGATCCAGGCCGACGTTTCCGATGAAGACGGGTCGTCCATCAGCATCAAGGTGGATCTGAGCGTATCGGCGGGCCGACAGACTTTTGACGAGTGCCCTTGATACGAAACGAAAACCTCGTCCCGTTCACACGCTCGGCGTGGATGCGTGGCGCCGGGCCTCATCCTTTCCGGCGGGTCTTACTCGCCTTGGGCGGCGGCAAGTGCTTCAGCGTTTCGAGTAGCAGGGCGTTCAGGGTTTCGGGGTCGTCGAGCAGTTCGTCGACGACCGGATAGGGTTTGGCGCCGGGGTACGGCGGGCGCATGGGGAAGTCGAGCCCGAGCGTTTCGATAGCCGGGGTCTGCTTGAGGAAGAGGCTGTTGTCGCAGGCCAGGGCGATGAACACGCCGTCGAGGTGGTAGCCGTATTCGCCGAACATCCTGCGGCAGGCGAGACGGTCGCCCAGGCGGGCGAGGTCGGGCACGGATTCGGCGAAGCTTGCATCGGTGGCCATCGCCCGATTGTATTTGATTGAATGCCTGCCGAGGATGCTGCGACCGAAACACTTTAGGTCAGGTCGCGTTTCGTCCATCAAGGAGATATGAGCCACGATGCATGGACTGCCGGCATCATGCTGTGCTTGACAATAAAGGCGTCGACAGGCGGAGTCGAATTGCGATGCCAGAAGCTGATGCGCCGAAAGTATCTGAGATTTGTTTGAGAAAGCCCTTGGCAAGCTGGTCCATACTCAACCCAAGGAGTATGTTTCATGATCAAGCGAACTCTTTTTGCCATCGGTTTGTTCTGCTGCATGACGGCAGGCGCGGCCGAGCGCGTCCTGCTTGTCGTGTCCAGTGCCGGCACGGCCGACGACCCCGAGTCGGGTTACGAGTTCGACGAACTCACGCAGGCCTGGTATGCGTTCGTCGACAACGGCTACGAAGTCGAGATCGCCAGCCCGGCCGGCGGCGAGCCTCAGTCGGAAGAACACAATCCCATGTGGGCCTTCAACAGCCGATTTCTCGAAGACGAAACTGCAATGGCCGCCGCGGCGAACACGACCCCGCTGGCTGAAGTTTCGGCGCAGGACTTC
>DATFJJ010000063.1:0-2694 GCA_035269245.1 Wenzhouxiangellaceae bacterium
TACCCCGGTGGCTTCTGAGGCTGTCGATAATGGCGCTGTTGACCACCTTGTAGTAGTAAGACGTTTTCAACCGGAAATTTTTGTCACCCGAATACACCGTCCAGACCCGGATGCGCACTTCCTGCAGCAAGTCGTCGGCGGCCAGCGCCACGTCCCTCGATCGATGGCGCGACACGGCGGCGCGCACGTGCGGCGCCAGGACTTTCCAGAGCTGGTCGAAATCCGGCTTGCCCGGGGGCGTGCCGCGTCTTTCGCAATCGCCGTCGTCGTTCATGCCGTCGAGATCCGGCGGCCAGGCTGTTTCGTGAGGCCTGCTTCGATCATTGCCTCGATCATTACGTCAAATCGCGCCAAAGGCAAGCTGCGGCGCGGCGGAGCGCTCACAGCCGGTCCAGCTGGTCGGAGAGCGCGAACGCTTCGGGGGTCCAGTCGAGACTGCCGTCCAGGTCGCGCACAAGCGCCATGACCTTGAACTTCTCGCCCATTTCGCCGGGCAGCACCAGCCGCTTGAACTCGCCGGAAAGCATTAGTTGTTGGCGCTGGTCATCACTCTCGTCACCACCGGCGTCGGCGACCTGTCCCAATACGTCGCCAATCCCGCTGCCGAGCACGAACCCGGCCTGGTTGGTAAACCCGGCGATCTCCAGACCGCACTGCTGCGCGGCCTCGGCCACGGCGGTGAAATCGACGAATGCGGAAAGGTCGGTCAGCCCCGGCCAGGCGAACGGATCGAAGTGCGCCCGATGGCGATAATGGCAGACCAGCGTGCCGTCGTTACGGTCGGGGTGGTAATACTCGCGTCGCGGATAGCCGTAATCGATGATCAGCGCGATGCCACGATTCAGCGCTGCAGTGACGGCGTTCAGCCACTCGGGCAGATCCACGCAGACCTCGCTGGCGTAGCCAACGCGATGTGGGTGCGGCAGGTCGGAAAACGCCTGGTCTACGGCGCGCAGCACTCGCCCTTCGGCCGGTGCGCAATCCCAGGCCAGGCGCCCGGCCTCCACCGTCACCCGGGCTTCCTCGATGCCGGTCTCGCCGATCCGGAAGCGCGCCACCGGCAGCGCGTCTATGACTTCGTTGGCGATCACCGCCCCGTCGAATCGTTCGGTCGGCGGCGCTGCAACCCATTCGACCCGGCGCAGAAGATCATCGGGCAGCACCGAAAGAGTCTCGCGCTGCACATCGCGCAGCGGCGCGCTTGGCTCCAGCAGCAGATACTTCGCCGGCGGGTTCTGCTGCTGCAAAAGCACATCGCGCGCCAGCGCGCCCGAACCCGGCCCAAGCTCCAGCACAGTCCAGTCCGGGCCAAGCTCGGAGCCCAGCGGATCGAGCTGACGCGCCAGCGCCATCGCGAAAAGCCGGCCATGCTCCGGCGCGGTGACGAAATCGCCGGCGGCGCCGAACTTGTGCAGGCCGTTGACGTAATAGCCCAGGCCGGGCTCGTACAGCGCCATCGCCATGTAGCGCTGAAACGGCATCGGACCGTCAGCGTCGATCGCGTTGACGATCCTGGTGCACAATTCACGACTCAACTCGGCCAGTTCGGCCGGCGGTTCAGGCAGTTTCAGCGAAGGATTGGACAATGAACGACCATCAAGAGCACAGAGTCGCGATTGTAACGGGCGGCGCGAAGCGCATCGGTGCGGTCATTGCCGAAAACCTGCATTCGCGCGGCCTGAACGTGCTGATCCATTGCCGCGCTTCGCGCGCCGAAGCCGACGCACTGGTTGCGCGCCTGAACAAATCGCGCGCTGACTCGGCCGCCGTGACCGAGGCCGACCTACGCGATGACGCCGCGCCCGACGCCATCGTGGGTGCCGCGCTGTCGGCGTTCGACCGGGTCGACGTGCTCGTCAACAACGCCTCGGCGTTCTACCCAACCCCGGTCACCGATGCCTCGCACCCCGACTGGCATGCGCTGATCGACAGCAACCAGCGCGCTCCATTCTGGCTGTCGCTGGCCTTCGCGAAAGCCCTCGGCGGCAACGCCGGCAGCATCGTCAACCTGGTCGATATCCACGGGATCGTGCCGCTGGCCGATCACGCGATCTACAGCCAGGCCAAGGCCGGCCTGATCATGCAGACCCGCGCACTGGCCAAGGACCTCGCGCCCGAGGTGCGGGTCAACGGCGTCGCGCCGGGCTCCATCCTGTGGCCCGAGGGCGACGCGGCCAACTCTGAGGAATCCATGCGCGACATCATGGCGCGCGTGCCGCTCAAGCGGCAGGGACGGCCCGAAGACATCGCCGGTGCGGTAGCCTTTCTGGCGCTGGATGCGCCTTACATCACCGGTCAGATCCTGGCCGTCGACGGGGGACGGCTGTTGAATATGTAATTTGCTTTTTTTGCCGGATCTGGTTCCACGCCGGCACCATAAAAGTCAAAATCCGTTTCGCCGCCAGCTTCGCTGGCTGATGCGACCTACTTTTGGTGCGGCAAAAGTAGGCAAAACCGCTCATGCCGCGAAGGCGCCCGGCAAACTGCGCCGGGTCCCCTGCGATGCTCGGTCCAGGCGGGACGCGCCGAACTCGCTCCCTTCGGTCGCTCAGACATGCGGCGCGTCTTTTTCCGCCTGGCCCTGTGCTTCTCGGCGCCCTCGAGGCAGATGGGGTGGCCGCCGAACCTTGGGTGGATGTTGGAGCGTATGCTCCCAACGTTTCGTGCCCGCAACCCGCCGTCGCCGCCGCCGAG
>DATFJJ010000064.1:0-4538 GCA_035269245.1 Wenzhouxiangellaceae bacterium
GGGCTCGATGGAGGCGCTGGACTATGACCGCGGGCGGATTCGGGTCGATTCGAGGGGGCAGTCGCTGGAACTGACGTCGCCGGCCACCGAGCTGGTGGTGCAGGTCGACGGCGGGCGTGCGGGCACCGTGGTGGAAATCACGGCATTGGCCGGCGATTACGCAACGGGTTCATTGCTGTATGCGCTTGACGGCAAACCTCGCGAAGGCGTGCTGCTGGCCGTGAACGGACGCATGGGCATCAGGACGCGCGAGCCGTTTACCCGCATTGAGCTGCGCGTGGTCCATGCGCCACGGGGGCAGGCCAGCGTGCGCATCGAATCGGCCTGGGTGCTGGATGCCTCGCGCGGGTTCGACGCCAATGATGCGGCGCTGGCCTGCCAGATTCCGCTGGGCGTGCTCTACAACCTGGCCTTCGGCGTTGCCCTGGTGCCCTCACCGGTCTCGGGCATCGCCCAGGGCGCGGCCTATGCGGCGAACTGGGGGCTCAAGTTCTGTTTGCCGTTCTTCGAGGAGCCCGATAGTCAGGAGCGCCGTGTTCCGGCCGGCACCTGTGAGGCCACGTTTCGTCAGGACCACATGGTCAGCAAGGTCGAAAACGTGCTGGGCGTGAGCCTGGGCTACAACAACAACTGGGGCCAGCTGGGCTCGCCGATCGCGTATCACCACAACACCGAGCTGGACGTGATGATGCTGGTGGGCACCGGCACGCCCCCGGTCGCGCCGCGACTGGACCTGGAGTACTGGTACAACACGGCCAACTTCGAGCCGACGGACCGTATCTGGGCCCAGTGCGACGACGAGAACGGCACCGTTGCGTTCAGCCAGGTGGATGGTGTCGGCCCGCAGTATCGCTGTCCGTACGAAGAAGGCCGTGAACTGAGCTTCCCGATCGGCCAGACTCAGATCCGTTGGCGGGTCAACGCGCGCATGAGCCCGCTGGATTACTTCCCCGGCTTGCCGGGCCTGCCCGCGGGCGCCAAGGGGCAGCCGTGGAGCGGCCTGGCGCTGAACATCATCACCGAAGGGCTCCTGGTCGGATCCGACATCATCTTCAGCGGCTGGCGGACCGATAACTTTCGCGATCGCTTCCAGTTCGTGACGGTGTTCGATGAAGTGCCGCCGACCGTCATCGAGCAGCCGTTCTCGAACGATCGAATTACCGCCACGCTGGAGGGTCCGCCGGGGAACCAGCAAATCAGCGTGACCATCGAGGCCGACGAGGCCGGCGGCGTATCGACCCGACGCTATGAGCCGTTGTTGCGTCAGATGTATGACGTGATGGATGCCTGTGGCCGAAGCGCTTCCATGTCGCCGAGCTATCCGACCGAAGCCCTGGAATCCTTCTGGCCGGTCAGCACCATCGCGAACCCGGCCGCTTTCGACATCACCTGGACGGCGCGCGACCTTGGACCCAACCTGAATTTCGAGCGCAATGAAACCCCGGTCACGATGCACGTGGAAGTGGTGGACACGCAGCCGCCGGTGATCGTGCCGCCGGACGATATCGTTGAAATCGACACGGGCTCGGTCGATGACCTGGGCCAGCCGCTGGTGTTCGACTTTGTCGATCTGGATCCGCTCGTCACCAACGACGCGATGCTGCCGATCGGCTTCGGGCTGACCCTTGTGAGCTGGACCGTCACCGACGCCTCGGGCAACAGCGACACCGCCACGCAGATCGTGAACATCAAAAGCAGCAATCTGGACCCAACCCCCATTGCGCAGACCGGCGCGAATCGAGTAGAGGCTGTGTCGTTCGAACCCACGCCGATTCGACTGCAGGCCACGGACCCCGACGGCGACCCGCTGCGGTTCTTCATCGATGATGCACCGGACGAAGGTTTTTTTTGTCGCGCCGCTTTACCCCTACTTCGTTGAAGATTTCCGCATCGAGCAATCCATCAGCGATGACGACCTGGAAACCCTGTGCGGACCGAATGGATCAGGCGATCCGTTCCACCTGAATTTTCCTTCGCAGCCCGAATTCCTGACCGTGACCGACGACGGTCGGACCTACGTGGTCGACCAAGGCTACATCTTCTGCACGCCCTCGTTTCCCAATGGATTCGAACGCCGCAGTCGAATTGCCGTGATCGGCAATGACGGCACGCTGATCAATGCGAGGCAGCAATTCGATTCGCGCGACGTGGTGGTCGATACCACTCGCGAGCGGATCTACTCCACCGCGGTGTTCTTTTTCACCGATGCCGGAGGTACTGAATTAAGAGTCTTCGATCTGGACCTCGAATTGCTGGTTGACTACGATCTCGGAGACATTGAAGCCCGCGAAGACGGCAGTTGTCCCGATCTGTCCGACTTCGGCTGCACGCTGTTGGGCGGTCGAAGTGCCGTGATGGACGACAACCAGCTGATCTACGTGATGGATGTCGACGGCGAGATTGTAGTGCTGGACGGCACCCTGCCGCCGGATTTCGATTGTGCGGTGGACTGCCGGCATACACCAACCTTCGTCAGCATCCTGAACGGCGATGATGTCATCCCTTTCAGTCGCGACGCGACCGGATTGGCGCTTGACGGAGAAGGTCGACTCACCGCCGGGCGGCGCGGCCGATTGTTCCGCTACTCGGCATCGTACATCGCCGATGATGGACTGGCGTATCCTGGCGAACTGGAAGGCTGGCTTGGACGCTGCGACATTGACCTGGCCCCCGGCGACCAGGCGGTCTGCGACGTGGGCAATCATCGTAGCCTCGGCTTTTCCTGCACCGATGACACCTGTGCGGTGGACGACGCGTTCAACAACGACGAGCGCGTCACCTGTGGTGGTAGTAGCGTCGACCAGGCCATCGCAGGGCGCTGTCCCGGGCAATTCAGCGGTACGCCGGCGGTGGACGTGGCCCCGGACAATACCGTCTACGTGGCCGATACCGGCAACGCGCGTGTACAGCGCTTCTCGATCGACGGGTTTTTTGCCGGCCAAGCGGAATCGACCTGCGACGGGAGCTGCTTCGTGCTCGGCGACTTCGGCAACCCGGAAAACATCGCGGTGAATTCCAGCCGGTTCTACATCATTGACCCGGACACCAACCTGCTGCACATTTCGCTGCTGACCCCGTTTGTCGAGATCGGGCCGGACTACGCCGACCTGGAGTATCAATCGCGCAACCAGTTTGCCTGCGATCACCCCGACGACTGTATCGATGCCTTCAGCTTCAGCGTCAGCGACGGCGTACGCGACCCGACCACCGGTCGGCCGATCCGCAGCCCGTCCGCCGATGTCGAAATCGGCGTCGTGCGCAACTTCCGCCCGCCGTTTGCCACGCCGGGCATTGCCGTCGTGGTGGACGAGGACACATCCACCGCGATCACGCTCGACGGCAGTGACCCCGACCCGTTGGATTCGCTGAGCTTTGCGGTTGCCGATGCGCCTGCCCATGGAACCGTGCAGATTGTCGGTAATCAGGCGACCTATACGCCCGATCCGGACGCTTACGGTGCCGATGCCTTCTCGTTTACCGCCAGTGACGGCAACGCGACCTCGGCGCCGGAAGTGGTGTCGGTCACGGTGGCCGAAATCAACGATCCGGCCGAAGTGCAATTGCCGGATTCCGACACTGCGGGCGTCGGCTTTACCTACCGACTCTCGACGGATTTCCTCGACCCCGATCCGAACGAGCAGCATCTGCTGGTGGTCGACTGGGGCGATGGCACGGTGGAGTTCGAAACCGGCGTCGACGGCGGCGGTCCGGAAGTCGGCCAGAGCGGCAGCGGCCCGGGCACCATCAATGCTCAGCACGTCTACAGTTCCGCGGGCACCTACACGGCCGAGTTCTGCCTGACCGACCGCGTCACCGGGGAAGACGGCAGCGAGGTGCCGACCGCCCTTTCGCTCATCGGCTGCAACAGCCTCCCGATCACGGCCATCGACGGGCTGGATCTGGTGTTGTCGGCCCAGCCTTCGAGCGAACGTGCGCTGCCCAGCCAGTTGGTGAATGTGGCGTTCAGCGTGCTGAATGATCTGCCGGATGCCGGTCCGCCGGATACGGCGACGGGCGTCGAGCTGGTGGTCGAACTACCGGACGACCTGGCCCCGGGCTCGATCACCGTTTCGGGCAGCGGCTGTTCGCGCGATGAGCGCACCGTGACCTGCAGCATCGGCAGCCTGGCGCCGGGCGCTTCAAGCGGGGCCGACATCACAGCGCAGGTCGATGGCTCGGCCGCGCCGGGTACGCTGCTGACATTCGTCGCCCGCGCAAGGCTGGATCAGACCGACGTGGATCCCGACAACGGACTGGCTCATGTCATCTCGGTGGCCCGGCCGGCCGACCTGTACGTGGACGCATACGGTGAAGCGGCGTTCCTGGACAAGCCCGATATCAACCCGGGCGACGGCGCGTGCGCCAGCGAAGACGGCGTCTGCACGCTGCGCGCGGCCATCGAGGAAGCCAACGCCCAGCCCGGCTTGCGCACGGTGGCGCTCGGCACCGGCGTGTATACGCTCACGGAAGGCCGGCTGGAGATCACCGACGACCTGGTCCTGGTGGGCAATGGCGCCGCCCGGAGCATTCTCGACGGC
>DATFJJ010000065.1:0-15004 GCA_035269245.1 Wenzhouxiangellaceae bacterium
CAGTATAACCTTGCCAAGCACATCGTTTTGCAAGCGATTACATGCGGCGCGGTCTGCCAATCCAACCATTTCCGGGTTACCCGTGCCAATGAAATTGTCCTCCACCCGGATACCAAAAGCACTTTTTCATCTGGCCATTCCGGTGCTGCCGAGTTGCCCGGCGCGCGTGTCCGAGGCCATCGAAATTGAGCGATTGTTCGAACCGCGCCAGATGGGCCCACGAATCAGAGCTTTCGAATTCGTGCTGGGCGAGACGGGCCCTGCGGGTTTCGACTGAAGCGCGCGTTCCGGCACGGGTTCCCTGACGACCTCGGTGATAATTCAACTTGCCTCTCTTCAGCCGCCTTTGCGCCAGCTTGAAAGGTCGCGCCCGATCAGCGATTCCAGACGATCGATCTCTTCGGCAAACTGCAGATTCAGTCGATCGAGCACAGCCGGATCCAGCGGCCGCCGGGGTCGGCGCTTCGCCGCGCGAGCGAGCCGCTTTCTGCGCATGTTTCGAATCCAATCGTAGAGTCGCTGCGGGGCCAGGCTGCGAATCCGGTAGCGCAGAGTGCTGGCTTTCCAGGCGCGATAAGCCCAGGAGTCCGGGGTGGGCGCCGATGCGTTGTGTACGTCGAAATCAGGTCTGAATGCAGGGTCGACGCCGAGAAAGGCAAGCGTTTGTGCATACACTCGTTCGGGCGCCTGCTTGAGTTCGTCGAAAAGAATGATTTTGACGCGTTCACGGCCGAATGAATCGAAATACCGCTCGAGTTGTTCGCTATAACGCGGGATCCGGGAATAGTAAAGGCTTTCGGGAAACCGGACGTTGGCGGGAATTCTGTGTCCCATGCGACGATCGGGCTCGGCGGCCAGCGCCTCTTCGAGGTCCTCGATGTCGTCGCGGCGCCCGCGCTGGAAGTGATGAGCGTGCAGGGAATGGACCATTTCGGCCGGATTGCGCAGCATCGCGATGATCAGCGCATGCGGATTGTGCTCATGAATCTCGTGCGCCGCGTTGTGTGAAAACAGGTACCAGGTGGAACGGTCTCCGCACACTGGCTTGTCTCCGGTATCGCGGCACAGCGCCCGATACTGGGCGGGCGTGAGTCGCGGCGAGTTGTATTCCAGATCGCTTCCAAAAAAATGCGGCTCGCCGCGCAACACAAAAATATGGGGGTGCTGATTGAGATATTGCGCCATCGAGGTCGTTCCGCACTTGGGGGCGCCGACGATGAAGAAATGAGGGGGTGGCTGGTCGAGATCTACGCCCATGACATCAGAAACTGTATTTGAATCGGCGGATTTCGTTCGCGAACAATCGTTCGACCTGCCCGCGCTCCCTTTTCCCGTACCAGTCCCGGTAGCTGCCTTGTCGCTGCATCGATTTGGAACGGGCCAGTGGCAGGCGGTCCAGCCCGAGCCGCGCGAACACTCGGTCCAGGTCCTCGTCCAGGTGCTCGAAGCGGCCGACGAAATCCACCGCGATCCGGTCGTCCAGGGTGTAGATCGGCCAATTGTCGAAATGCCTTGGGATCGCGCGATTGCTGAAATCGCGCCGGTCGAGGCGGTCCAGGAACGCAGTGAAAGTCAGCGTCTGGTTGCCGGTCTTGCGAGTGCGCCATAGATAGTCCGAAACGGCGCGGTCGAATGGATTGCGTACGAAGCAGAATTTGAAGTAATCGCGCCAGGGCCCGGGAAATGCCGCGCGAACCCGCTCGGCGTGCGCGTGTTCTGGTGAATGACCGAGGCGCGACCGGTACTTCAGCCGCTGCGCCCCGTTCAGCGCCGCGATACGGGCGGCGCGATCGGCCAGCCGCGAAGGTCGTCTGAGCAGCCGCGCTCCAAAGCTCGCGCCCGCACCGGGGTGAAGCAGATCGAGCCAGGCGCGTCGGTTGGGTGGCACGCCCTGCTCGAAAGCCTCGGGCCAGGTTCCCAGGTGAATGTCGCCGGGCCCCAGGTGAGGGGCCAGGCACGCCGCGACCGAGCTTCCTGCGGCCTTGCGGCAGTGCATGAATATGAACCGGTGGCGGTGGCTTATGATCAAGGCGGAAGCGGGTTTCAGTCAAGCCTCCGATTGTTTCACAACCCTGAATAAAAAACCGGCCCCGACATGGGGCCGGCTTTCAGTCGTGCTGTCGACGGGGCGCAGGCTTGCCCGGGCTAGGAAGGAAAGGTCACGCTGAATATCAGTGTCCCGCGGTCGAATATTTCGATCAACTCGCCGCGGGGATCGAAGTCCAGCGCAAGTTCGTCGAGATCGGCCGGATTGCCGAACTCGATTTCGCCTTCGTTGCCGTCGTCGGTTGCCTCGACCGCGATCGTTCCGCGCGCGACGCCGCCGATGATCAGGTCGTAACCGCCGGCAGGGAGATCCTCGATCTCGATGTCGAATTCGCGATCGCCGTCATCATCAATGCGGTAGCGGGCATCCCCGGAAGCTTCGGGGAAGACACCGGCGTTGTTCAGCGAGACCTGAATTTCGCCCGGCTCGGAGTTGCCCTGGTCATCGCCTGAACCGTCATCTTCATCGGAATCGTCGTCATCGCTGCCGCCGGGGTTCGGGAAGTTGACAGAAAAAACCAGGCCCGAGGCATCCGAAACCTCGATCAATTGGCCGCGCGGATCAAAATCCAGCGGCAGCTTTCCGGGCTCGGCCGGGAAGCGGAACTCCAGTTCCCCCTCGGGGCCGTTTACAGTATCCACGACCTCGATAGTGCCGCGTTCGATGCCGCCGACGGCAAGCGCGTAGCTGCCCGCAGGTATATCTTCGATCTCGATATCGAAATCAACTCGGCTGGAGTCCTGCTCGAACTCCGCGTCGCCTGAGCCGGCGGGAAACGCCCCCGCGTTGACCAGCGAGACATCGATTTCCGATTCGCCGAACGGCGGTGGATTGCCTTGATCACTACCCGGAATTTCGCCATTGTCCGGAGCGATCGACTCCAGCACCACGCTGGCGCCCTGCAGGACTTCGATGATCTGTCCCCGAGGGTCGAAATCCAGGAGTTCCTTGCCGGGTTCAGGCGGCGAGCGAAACTCGATCTCGCCTTCCGGGCCATTGATGGTATCGACCACGGCAATACTGCCGCGCTTGACACCGCCGACGTTCAGCGAATAGGTGCCAGCCGGGAGGTCTTCGACTTCCACCGAGAAATCGGTGCGCCCGGGGCGGCTTTCGAAATCAGCCTTGCCGCTCGAACCGGCAACGACGCCGGTGGATACCAGCTGCACGCGAAACTCTTCCGGCAGGGAGGTCGGCGGGGTGTTGTCGGAAATGCCGCCAGTACAGTTGGTGCCGGGTTGGTTGGTCAGCCGGGCGACACGAAAGCCGCCGGTGCCGACGATCACATTCGGTGTATTGAAAGACACGTCACCGTCGACGCAGTTGCTGAACTGCACCTCCAGCGTGCCGACGATTTCACCTGGATTGTTGTTCGGGTCGTCGGCTTGCAGGAAAGTGACGCCGTCGAACTGGTACAAATCGGCCTGGATCTTGTCGCCCTGAATGCCGCCTTGGGCGAAAAACCAGGTCGGGTTGCCCTCATTATCATAATTGGCCCAGTAAATCACCGCGGTCTTGCCTCCGCTGGGAAGCTGCGAGACCGAAACTATAAGGCCCTGATTTTCGTGGTCGGGCTGGCCCCACCATCCGGTGAAACTGCCGGTGACCTCCAGCGCCGAGGCCGAGCCGGAGGCAATGCTCAGCATGAGCAAGACGCCAGTCGCCAGCCTCGCGGCGTATGGTCTCGAAAACGTCTGGAATGATTTCATCGTGCTGTCTCCTCTGCGAGTCGGAATAATGGATAAATGAATTGGTGAAAAGCCATGGCTTTTGATTACTGGAAGTAATAGAGCCCGAGGCCCAGACGTTTCCGCCGGGCGCCCTCAGGGTCAGGAAGGTCCTTTGATTGTGTTTCGAATTCGTAGAGCCAGTTGTCGACCTGTTCGGCCAGTTCGCGCGCTGCCGTTTCCACCTTCTCTTTCGCGGAATCGACAAGATCCGGATGAATTGAGCGGTTGTAGACCAGCAGCTGCAGTCGTTTCTCGTCGAGTTCCGGCGACCAGTTGTAGCAAATGGTCTCGATCAGGTCGCCGCATGACATGCCGAAGATTTCGGCGTAGTTGATGTCCGCGGTCTCGGCTTTCCCGATATAACGTGTACGAATAAGTTCGATGGTGCGGTTGTGCAACACGCGCACCGCGCCATTGCGTTCGAGTTCGTCCAGTACTGCGCGCGCCGGTGCACCCCCGGAATGGCGGCTGACGAGTTTGCTGAAGCTCAGCGCATCTTTTTCGGCCTCGAACGGCAGTTGCGCTATCGGCTTGCCGCTGGCGCTGAATTCCGGATCGTTCGCCCAGCCGGTGAGTACCAGTCCCGCGCGGTGGTATTGCTCTTCCTGCGGAATGCTGTCCGGCGGAGCTTGAGCCAGAAGCTGGTTGACGTCGATTCGCGTCAGGCCCGTCAGTACTGCGACGCGGGATTTCGACTGTTTGCGGCCCGGCAGCGCGAAATCGTTGTACGCGACATCCGCATAACACCAGCGCAGCCACTCGGCGCAGGTCTTGTAGGACACGTTGTGTCTCAGCATGATCTTGACCAGCGGACGAAAGATCCGCACCGCAGCTCTTGCCAGTGCATCGAGCGTTGTTGTCGATCTGGACTGAGTCTCCATCGGCGTTCTTCCCTTTAGACCCGAGCGTGGCGTTGAGCTTGAGAGGCGGCTGCAGGTCGATGTCGTGATCCTGCTTGGCCAGGTTCTTGACGCCGTAGCCAGTCGTTCGCCTCCGGCGGGTCGGCTCCCTGAAAGAAGCCTGGGCGAATCCTATCGCGTCAGCCATTGTTTGTCAATTTTATTACAAATATAGAAAAATGCCGGGACCGAAACGGATTCGGTCCCGGCCTGCGTCGGATCAAGCGGTCGGGAATGCGGCGCTGAAGATCAGCGTCTGACCGTCGAAGATCTCGATCGTTGCGCCAAGCGGGTCGAAGTCCAGCAGCAGATTTTCGTCCTGCGGATCATCGAAGTCGATCTCACCTTCGGTGCCGTCCTCGGTCTCGATCACGCTTATGGTGCCCCGGTCGATACCATCTATCGTCAGGCGGTAGTCGCCCACCGGCACATCCTCGATTTCGACGCTGAAGTCGCGCTCGCCGTCCTCTTCTTCGTAATCGGCATCGCCGGAGCCCAGCGGAAACACGCCGGCGTTTTCGAGCTCGACTTCCAGCGACAAGGTATTGTCGGAATCGTTGCCATCGCCGGAATCGTCGTCACCACCGGAATCGTCGTCACCACCGGAATCATCGTCGTCCCCGGAGCCATCGTCGTCCCCGGAGCCGTCGTCCTCGGAATCATCGTCGTCCCCGGAATCGTCGGTGACTTCGAGCGGGAAGTCGACCGAAAAAACAAGACTTCCGCCGGCCAGGATTTCGACCAGTTCGCCGCGCGGATCGAAATCCAGCGGCAGTTTGCCGGCTTCGACCGGCGTGCGGAATTCGATTTCACCCTCGGTTCCGTTGGCTGTGTCGATGACCTCGATAGTGCCGCGTTCGATGCCGCCGATCATAAGCGCGTAAGGGCCTACCGGCACATCCTCGATCTCGACTTCGAAATCGACGCGATCCGATTCCTGCTCGAATTCGACGTCGCCGGAACCCGCGGGGAACAGTCCGCTGTTGACCAGGCTGATCTCGATTTCGCCGTCGCCCGATTCCGGGGAGCCGTCTTCGCCGTTGCCCGGGTCTTCGCCGGATGTATCCGAAATACCTTCGAGTATTACCGTCGAGCCTTGCGCTATTTCGATGATCTGACCGCGAGGATCGAAGTCGAGTAACAGCTCTCCATCATCCTGCGGCGAGCTGTACTCGATCTCGCCTTCGGTTCCGTTCGGTGTGTCGACCACCGTGATGGTGCCGCGCGGTTCGCCGCCCACAAGCAACTCGTATTCGCCGGTCGGAATGTCCTCTATTTCCACCTCGAACTCTATGCGCCTGTCGGTGGCTTCGAACTCTGCCTTGCCGCTGGCCGCCGGGATGACGCCGGTGGACACGAGAGGGGTGTCGATTTCCTCGGCGCCTTCGCTGCGACTGCGATCGTCGGAGATTCCGCCGCTGCAGGCGGTGCCCGGCTGATCTGTCAGACGTGCGATCCGGAACTGACCGCTGCCTACAACATCGGCCCCGGTCTGGAATGCAACGCTTCCGTTGACGCAGTCGGTAAAGCTGATCTGCATGCTGCCGACCTGGCGCGCCGGATTACTGGACGGGTCGTCCGGCTGCATGAAAGTCACGCCATCGACGGCAAAAACGTCTGCAGCAATGGTGTCTCCCTGGATGGGTCCCTGTGCGAAAAGCCATGAGGGCTTGCCGAACTCGTCATAGTGCGCCCAGTAAACAACGCCCGTCTTGTCCCCGCTGGGCAGGCGCGAAACGGAAACTATCAAGCCCTGGTTTTCCTGTTCCGGTTGCCCCCACCAGCCAGTGAAGCTGCCGGTAACTTCCAGAGCGCTGGCGCTGCCGCCGGTGAGTGTCAGTGCCAGCGCGATGGCGCGGGCAAGCGGCCGGCGCGAGAGTCGGGATGTCTTGAGTGATTTCTTCATGCTGAGTTCTCCTTTGCGGTAATAGGGATTCGGGGGTTGATAAAGGCCGCCGATTCGGCGGTCCGAGGATTGAAAAGGGAAGCGATGCCGGCGCCGTTCGAGCGCCGCGCCAAGGCGGCGGGACGGCCGAACAGGAAGCCCTGCATCCACTCGATGCCCAGGCGGCGAAGCGCATTGAACTGGGCGGGGGTTTCGATGCCTTCGGCCACGAGTTTGATTCCGGTTCTCTCAGCCAGTGCGGCGATGCCCTGCAGGACGCCGATCTGACGGGGCGAACGGTCAAGCGCCAGGACCAGGCTGCGGTCCAGCTTGACGAAATCGACCAGGCCCTCGGCCAGCACGTCCAGATTCGGATATCCGGGGCCGAAGTCGTCCAGGGCGATCAGGATTTGCATGCGGCGCAGTTGGCGCAACGCATGCCCGGCGACTTCGAGGCGTACCGGCCCGTGGAACTCGACCAGTTCCAGTACAAGCCGGCCCGGTGCGATGTGCCGTCGCATCAGCATTGCCTGCAAGGCCCTGATGAAACCAGGCTCGTTCAGAGAACAGGGACGGATGTTCACGCCAATCCGGGTGTCCGGACGGAGCCTGGCTGCCGTGGCCAGCGCGGCCTCCAGCACGATCAGGTCAAACCTCCAGCCTGCCTGGCAATAACCCTGCCTCACGATATCCATCGGCGGCATGCCTGCTGCGCCCGGCTCTGCGTCGCGGATCAGCATTTCGACCCAGGCCGGACCGCCGGAGCCGCTCACCCGGCATATCGGCTGACAGACCATCCGGAATTCCGCTGTTGGCCTGCTTTTCGTTCCGTCTGATTCGGTTCGTTTCTCAAGCAGCGCATCGGAACGAATATCTGCCGGTGCCACGGTCTGCAGCAGCGGATTCGATCGGTTTCGCACGTTGTTGGCTGAGCTCATAATTTGTAAATTAATATACAAACTAGCCGATGTCAAGATATTTGAAAAAATAAATGCAAATTTATAGAAGCGATCGCCGTGCGAGCGACTGTTCGGGAAGGGCCGGCGTTTCTTTTTTCGGGGGTCAGGCAGGACGCAGCAGAACCACCGTGTGCGGCCTGTCATTCGGAAGGGGGGCGAAAGCAATCGCCCCCGCGACGTGGCGGGGGCGAGTCAAGGGGCTATGGGTGCGAACCCGGTCCTGTATTTACTCGGGGAAGACGCTCTGGAAGATCAGCGTTCCGCCGTCCAATATTTCGACCGACTCGCCGCGGGGATCGAACTCCAGCAGCTCGAACGCGGGGTTTGCGGGGTCGCGGAAGCGAATCCGGCCGCGCGTGTCCCCGTCCTCGTCCTCTTCGACGTCGATGATGCCGCGCTCGGTGCCCCCTACCGACAGCGTATACATGCCCGCCGGCACGGTCTCCAGTTCGACGATGAACTCGACATGGCTCGGACGATCATTGAGGACCGCCGAAGCTTCACCTTCCGGGAACACGCCGGCGTTGTCGAGATCCACAGTGGTGCGCGTGACCGGGGACTGGTCGTTGCCGGGTGACTCATCTTCATTGTCGCCGCCGCTCGCCTGCTCGTCCGGGAAATCGGCGAAAAACAAGCGTGTGGCGCCCTCAAAGATTTCGAGCGTCTGGCCCCTGGGATCGAAATCGAAAAATTCACCGCCGCCGGTCGGCGGGAACCGGAACGCGATCCGACCCTGAGTCTCGCCCTCATCGTCTTCGACGACTGCGATATCGCCCTGTTTGATGCCATCGACGAACAACGGGTAGGTACCGGTCGGGATGCCTTCGACTTCGACATCGAAGTCGCTCTGTGGTCCGCTCATCTCGAATTCAGCGCTCGCCGAACCGTCGGGGTACACGCCTTCATTGGTCAGATCGATTTCGATCTCGAGGCTGCCCGTTGCGGGCGTGTCGAACGGAGGCGGGCCATTGCCTACGAAGTCACCCTGTTCCGGCGCAAGCGCGGTCAACACCACTTCGCCGTCCAGCAGTACGTCGATGATCTGATCGCGCGGGTCGAAATCCAGCAGTTCCTTCCCCGGCGTGACCGGCGAGCGGAACTCGATTTCGCCCGATCCGGTTCCGGTGGCGACCACTGTGATCAGCCCCCGGGCCTCGCCGCCGACCTGGAGTTCGTAGTCTCCGGCCGGAACGTTTTCGATCTCGACTTCGAAATCGCCGCGACCCGGCGTCAGGTCGAACTCGGCGTTGCCGGTGGCGTCGGGCAGAACGCCTGTAGGCACGAGGTCGATATCGAACCGCTGCGGCAGATCGCCTGGCGGCATGTCGTCGGAGATGCCGCCGCTGCACTCGCTACCCGGCTGATTGGAAAGTCTTTCGATGCGGAACTCACCCGAGCCGATTACCGGATCCTCGGTACGGAACTCGACGTTTCCTGCGACGCAGCTTTCGAATTGAACATCCAGTGTGCCGATGGCTTCGCCGAAGTTCGAGTTCTCGTCCACGGGTTGCATGAACGTGATTCCTTCGAACCGAAACACCTCGGCCATGATCATGTCGCCCTCGATGTCACCCTGGGCGAGCAGCCATGAAGGGTTGCCCATGTCATCAAAGTGGGCCCAGTAGACGACCCCGGTCTTTTCGCCGTTGGGCAAGCGGGAGATTGCGATGATCAGGCCCTGGTTCTGCTGGTCGGGTTGGCCCCAGAAGCCGGTAAAGCTGCCAGTGACTTCGAGTGCCTGTGCAGTGAGTGCGCCAAGGGCGATCGCCGACGCGGCGGCGGTTTTCAACAATAGTCTGCGCAGATTTTCGGGATAAGGTATTTTCAATGGATTCACTCCTTCGTAATGAAGGTCGGTGGCCACCGGAAAAGTTCGGCGACACCTCCCTTGCGTATGTGTTCTGGATGAATCCCCCTTGAGTTCACCAACCCTGGCGACATGCGGTCAGCGCCGGTGAACTCGTTACCAGTATAGGGCTTGAGTGTCTTCTAGTCCATTGATAAACATAGCTTTTCGTAACAGCCTGCGTCGCATTTTCAGGATGAAAACGTGACGTAGTGGTGTTCGCCGGCCGACGGTGGTAGTCAGCCTGCGAAATCGGGCCCGATCTCGAGCATTGCCGCCGGTTGCGGAATTCAGTCTTCCGGCTGCGGACCGTACGCGTAGTCGCCGCCCGCCTCGAGCGCGCGAACGTAGGCCGGTCGCGACTGGAATTTCTGCACGAATACTGCGATGTTCGGATAGTCGGCGCGCTTGATCGTGCCTGCCGAAAGGGCAGCTTCCAGCGGAAAGCTCATCTGGATGTCGGCCGCCGAGATCTCGTCGCCTGCAAACCAGGGGTGTTCGCCGAGGTATTCATTGACATAGGAAAAGTGTGTTTCGATCTGCGGGTTGGTGAACGCGGCATCGACCTGGTCGGCGATCTTGCCCGAAATCGGCCGGATGAAGAACGGCACCGGAGGCTGGCGCAGCTTCGAAAACACCAGCTTGAGCAGCAGCGGTGGCATCAGCGAGCCCTCCGCGTAGTGCATCCAGTAGTTGAAGGTCCAGTATCGGCTGTCATCCAGCGCAGGCGCCCACTGGGCATCACCGTGGGTGCGCGCCAGGTACTCTATGATCAGGGCCGATTCGGCCAGCGTCTGTTTGCCCTCGGTGACGACCGGCGACTTGCCCAACGGGTGTACTTTCTTCAACTCGGGCGGCGCCAGGTTGGTCTTGCTGTCGCGCTTGTAATGCTTGATCTTGTATTTGCAGCCCAGTTCTTCGAGCAGCCAGAGGACGCGATGCGAACGCGAGTTTTCGAGATGGTGGAGTGTGATCATGTCGGCCTTGTGGTCGTCGGGTTTGGCGCCGCTTCTCGGCGCAGCCCATTATGCGTCGTCGGCGTAGTGGGCCGGTGGTTGTATTGATCGCCGGGGTCGCCCACAATGCGGCGTGTCTATTTAAATAAGAGAGATTTCCATGACTCGAGCGTTCGTAAACACCGTGGGCGTCGCGCTGGCGGCCCTGATGATCAGCAGCATTGCCTCCGCCCAGCCTTCCGCCGATGAATGGCACGGCTGGATCGATTCCCAGACCGAATCGCTGTTCGACGAGGTGGTGATCTGGCGTCGGCACTTCCATGAGAATCCGGAACTTTCAAACCGGGAGTTTGAAACCGCCGACTACATCGCCGGGTTTCTGCGCGGTCTGGACATGGAAGTCCAGACCGGGGTCGCGCATACCGGCGTCGTCGGAGTGTTGAAGGGTGCGCGGCCCGGTCCGGTGGTCGGACTGCGCGCTGACATGGACGCACTACCGGTGCCCTCGCGGGTCGATCTGCCGTTCTCGCCGGACGTGGTGTCGGAGTACATGGGTGAAGAGGTGCCGGTATCGCACGCCTGCGGGCACGACACCCACATGGCGATGCTGATGGGCGTGGCCGAAATGTTCGCCGCGCGGCGCGACGAGTTGCCCGGCACGATCAAGTTCATCTTCCAGCCGGCTGAGGAAGGTGCGCCGCCGGGAGAAGAAGGTGGCGGGGAATTGATGGTCGAGGAAGGCGTGCTCAAAGATCCGGACGTCGACGTGATTTTCGGCCAGCACATCTGGTCGCTGGCGCCGGCGGGCCAGATCGGCTTCAAGGCCGGCGGCATCCTGGCGGCGGCCGACCAGTTCAACATCACCGTCAAGGGCAAACAGACGCACGGCTCGTCGCCCTGGACCGGGGTGGACCCGATTGCGGTGGCCTCGCAGATCGTCATCGGGCTGAACATGATCATCAGCCGCCAGACCGAGCTGACCAAGGAAGCCGCGGTGATTTCAGTGGGCCGGCTGCGCGCCGGGGTGCGCAGCAACATCATTCCCGAAACGGCTGAATTGATCGGTACCATTCGGACGCTGGATACCGCGATGCAGGACAAGATCCACGCCGATATCCAGCGCACGGCCGAGCACATCGCGGCCAGCCAGGGCGCGACCGTCGATGTCGACATCCAGCGCGGGTACCCGGTGACCTTCAACGATCCGGCGCTGACCGAGCAGATGGCACCGACGCTGGAGCGGGTCGGCGGCGACCAGGCCGTGCGAATCGACGCGATCACCGGTGCCGAGGACTTCTCGTTCTTTCAGAAGGAAATCCCGGGCCTGTTCATCATGGTCGGCGGCATGCCGCCCGACATGGATCCATCGGAAGCCGCGCCGCACCATACGCCGGATTTCTATATCGATGAATCGGCCATGAAGACCGGTGTGCGCGCATTGGCCAACCTCACCATCGACTACATGCTGCAGGCGCAGTAGGCCGACTCAGACAGCTTGCCCGTCGGGCCCGGCTCAGCCGGGTGCCGGTCGCGGCTGGCGGTGCTGCTTCAGCAGCGCTTGCAGTTCCTGGTCCAGCAAAGGAAGCTCCGTTTCGAGCTGGCTGCCGAAGGCACGGGCGGCCGGGCTGACGGCGGCGCCGGGACGCTGGACCCGGTGCCACCAGACCGGCGCCGGGAAGTGCGGCACCCGCGGCATTTCAAGCAATCCAGCTTCCAGCTCCAGTCGCACCGCATGAAGCGAGATCACGGCCAGGCCGTGGCCGGCGCGCACCGCCTGCTTGATCGCCTCGTTGCTGCCGAGCTCCAACGCGGGCTTGAGCTCGGCGCCGAACCGGCCCAGCCATTCCTCGGTCCACAGCCGCGTGCCGGAGCCGGATTCCCGCACCACGAAGCGTTCTTCCGAAACGGCTCGAAAGTCGATCCGCTTGCGACGTGTCCAGGGGTGGTCGGGGGCGGCGATCATCACCAAAGGATTGATGGCCACGCGCTCGATCAACAGGCCGCGGTCTGCGGGCGGGCGGGTCATCAGGTACCAGTCGTCCAGTCCCTGGTCGATGCGCCGGATCAGCGCGTCGCGCGGCACGATCTGCAGGCTGGCCTCGATGCCGGGGTGGCGTTGTCTGAAGCGGCCCAGCATGGAGGGGAACAGGTATTCGCCGGTCGATACGGCCGCCACGCGCAGGCGGCCGCGCTCGACGCCGCCGCGTGCCGCCAACTGCTGGTCCAGCGCGCGCAGTTCGGCTTCCAGATTGCGCGCCGAATGCAGCACGTCCTTGCCGGCACCGGTCAGGCGCAACTGCCGTCCAACGATTTCGTACAGCGTGACGCCCAGTCCTTCGGCGAGTTGCCTGAGCTGGATCGACAAGGTGGGTGGCGTTAGATGCAGCCGCTCGGCAGCCCGAGCGATCGAGCCGTTCTCGGCGACCACGCGGAAGATCTTGAGTTGATGGAGCGTGACTTTCATTAGATTTTAATCTACTCAAACGGATATTTATTTTAACTTTATTTATCCCTTGAGGCTGCCTAGACTTGCACGAAATAAATCAGGAGCAACTACATGGCAACCCCACTCGAGCAGGTTCGCACGGAAGTGGCACAGCGCAATGCGGCGCCGGTGACGGTCGCCATGGCCGAGGGCGACGGCATCGGGCCCGAGATTTCGTCGGCCGTGCGCCAAATGCTGGAGGCCGCCGGTGCAGCGGTGCGGTTCGATCCGGTAACGCTGGGCGAAGCCTGCTATCTCGACGGCGTGACTTCAGGCATTCCACCCGAGGCCTGGGGCAGCCTGCGCGAGCATCGTGTGCTGCTCAAGGGGCCGATCACCACGCCGCAAGGGGGTGGCTACAAGAGTCTGAACGTTACGCTGCGCAAGACGTTGGGATTGTTCGCCAACATACGTCCGTGCCGCACCTGGCATCCTTTCGTCGCCACGCGCCATCCGGAGATGGACATCGTCATCGTGCGCGAGAACGAAGAAGATACCTACGCCGGCATAGAGCATCGCCAGACCGCCGAGGTGACGCAGTGCCTGAAGCTGATCTCCAGTCCGGGCAGCGAGCGCCTGATCCGCTATGCCTTCGAGCTTGCCCGGGCCCAGGGACGGAAGCGGGTGGACTGCCTGACCAAGGACAACATCATGAAGTTGACCGACGGTCTGTTTCACCGGATTTTCGACGAGGTTGCGCGCGAATACCCCGAGATCGAGGCCAGCCACCTGATCATCGACATCGGTACCGCGCTGATCGCCGATCGGCCCGAGCGTTTCGACGTGGTGGTGGCCCCTAACCTTTACGGTGACATCGTTTCCGACGTCGCCGCCCAGATCACCGGCTCGGTCGGGCTTGGTGGTTCGGCCAACATCGGCGAGGACTTCGCGATGTTCGAGGCGGTGCACGGCTCGGCCCCCGACATCGCCGGGCGCAACATCGCCAATCCTTCCGGCCTGTTGCTGGCCGCGCTTGAGATGTTGCGTCATGTCGGCGACAAGGAAACGGCCAGCACGCTTCAGAGCGCCTGGCTCGCGACACTGGCCGGGGGTCTGCATACCGCCGACCTGTATCGTGACGGTATCAGCCGCAAACGGGTGGGCACGGCCGAGTTCGCCGATGCGGTCTGCGAGCGCCTCGGCCAGTCACCACCAGGGTATTCCGAACGCGAGCCGGGTGAGCTGCCATCCGCCGAGAACACCTGGCGACCGGGTGCCGGGCGTCCGGAAAAGCGCCTGCACGGTGTCGATGTTTTCCTAGACTGGGACGAAGACGGGCGTGATCCGGCGCGGCTGGGCGAGATCGTCGCCGACCTGGCCGAAGGTAGCGCGCTGGAACCCGTCATCATCACCAACCGCGGGGTGAAGGTCTGGCCGGACGGCATCCCGGAAACCCGCTGCACCGACCACTGGCGCTGCCGTTTCCGCACGCCCGACTGGGCCGCGATCGAGCACGCCGAGGTACTCGCCTTGCTCCAGCGTTTCGAGCGGGCCGGGCTGGATTTCATTAAGACCGAGCACCTGTACAGCTTCGACGGCGAGCGCGGCTGGTCATTGGGCCAAGGAGAGTAAGGCGCGGCGCCCACGATCTGCGGCTTGTCCGACAAAACGCACTCCGCGCCGGGCAGCGCGGAGGCTTCCCTGGTCAAAATACGTTCCTGACCAGCGTCGTGTCTCAGCAGGCAAGTTGCCGTTGCCCGCCGCAAAAAAAGCCGCTGGGTCCCGGATCAGGTCCGGGACGACATGTCTGGGGGTTGCTCTTAATTGTCGTCCCGGACCTGATCCGGGACCCAGTGGCTTTTTCCGCGCAGAGTCATTCAGCGGTTCCCTGGCGCGTCTGGTCTTTCGGGTCGACGCTGATGTCGCGCCGGCTGAACCGATAGATCACCGCGCCGACGGCCAGCACGAGTAAGGTCGCGATGATGGATTGCAGGCTGATCTGGATCAGCAGGATGGCGCTCGCGGCGAACGCTGCAACAGGGATAAGCCAGCCGCCGGGCAGGCGAAAGCCCGCCGGTCTCGCCGGGTCGGCGCGCTTTCTCAGCCGCGGCATGGCGCCGATGCAGGCCATGTAGATCAGCACCCGCACCAGTGCGCTCATGGCCGCCAGCCAGACGAACGAGCCGAAGATCGACAGCAGCAGGGTGAGGGCGGCGAAGAAAACGATCGAGTTGGCCGGGGTGTGATGCTGGGGATG
>DATFJJ010000066.1:0-2776 GCA_035269245.1 Wenzhouxiangellaceae bacterium
ACTGACATGTACACTTCGGTTCCTGCGCTCCGGCGGCCACCTTCAGCCACCCGCTCGCTACGCTTCTCGGCGGTTCCAGGTGTATAGCCGGTCCGTCATATGAGTTATCCGGGTCCCGTTCGCGAACTGCGCAGGCTGCTCAACACCTACCTCGAGCCGGAGCAGGTCGCGACCGCGCTCCATGCCTTCGAATTCGGCGAAGAGGCTCATCGCGGCCAGACCCGCCGTTCCGGCGAAGATTACATCCTGCATCCCGTGGCGGTCGCCTCCATCCTGGCCGGGATGCGCATGGATCACCAGACCATCACCGCCGCTGTTCTCCACGATACGGTGGAGGATACCGGCGTTTCACTGGACGACCTGAAGCGCGAATTCGGCGAGCAGGTCGCACGCCTGGTCGACGGGGTGACCAAGCTCGACAAGATGAAGTTCCGCACCCGCAGGGAGGCCGATGCGGAGAGTTTCCGCAAGCTCCTGCTTGCGATGAGCCGCGATTTACGGGTGATCTTCATCAAGCTCGCTGACCGTCTGCACAATATGCGGACAATCAAGGCGATGTCCAACGAGTCGCGTCGTCGCATCTCCAACGAAACCCTCGAAATCTATGCGCCGATCGCCGACCGGCTCGGCATGAACACGCTCAAGCTCGAGCTCGAGGAACTGGGCTTCGCCAATCTTTACCCGAACCGTTACCGGGTCATCGAGCGGCGTTCGCGGTCGGTGGCCAGGAATCGCAAGGAAATCATCGATACGGTCAGCGATGCGCTGAAGAAGCGACTCAACGAAGCCGGCATTCCGTGCCGCGTGGAAGGGCGCGAAAAGAGCATCTACAGCGTGTATCTGAAGATGCGCGACAAGTCGCTGTCCTTCAAGGAGGTCTACGACCTTTACGCGTTTCGCATCATCACCCAGGCCGAGTCCCATTGTTATCAGGCACTGGGCGTGGTTCACAGCCTCTACAAGCCGCGTCCCGACAGTTTCAAGGATTACATCGCGTTACCCAAGCCCAACGGCTACCAGTCCTTGCACACTGTGCTGACCTCGCCCTACGAAGTGCCGGTCGAAATCCAGATTCGAACCGAGGAAATGGATATGGTGGCCGAAAAGGGTGCGGCGGCCCACTGGCTTTACAAGGCGACTCCGCCCGACGGCAGCACGGCCGTGCGAGCGCGCGAGTGGCTGCTCAAGCTGGTCGAATCTCAGGGCCGGGCCCGCGATTCGATGGATTTCATCGATACCGCCAAGGCAGAACTTTTCCCCGACGAAGTGTTCGTCTTCACCCCACGCGGCAAGATCGTGGATCTCAAGGCGCATTCCACGGCACTGGACTTTGCCTACGCGATACATACCGACGTTGGTAACCATGCTCACCGGGCGCTCATCAATCACAAGGCCGCGCCGCTGAGTACGCCGCTGGAGAACGGCCAGACCGTGATGATCGAGACCGACGACAGCGTCAAGCCGCGGCCCGAATGGTTGGAGCACGTCGTGTCCGCCAAGGCGCGTACGGCAATCCGTTCGCATTTGAAGAACCTCGAGCAGGCCGATTCCGTGGCGATCGGGCACAGGCTGCTCGACCAGGCGCTGGTACGCCGCGAAAGTTCGCTGGACACGATCTCGCAGCGCAAGCTTGATCGTTACGTCAAGAAGGCCGGACTGGAGCGCCTCGAAGATCTGCTGGTGCGCATCGCCCGAGGTGAACTGCTTGCCGGTACCGTGGCCCAGAAACTGCTGCCGATCACTCAGCGCCGGTCCGGCGAAAAGACCGGGGGCGATACGTTCACGGTGGGCAGCAACGAAGGCACCGCGATAAGCTATGCGAGTTGCTGCCATCCGATCCCGGGTGATCGCATCACCGGCTATCTTTCGCCTGGCCGCGGCATCGTCGTGCATCGCGACAACTGCCCGAACGTGCCGTCGTTCAAGCGCGAGCATCCCGAGCGTTGCCTGGATGTCACCTGGGAGCCCGTACCGCGCGGCAGCTACAGCGTGCTGCTGAAGTTGATCACGGTCAACGGGCCCGGCGTGCTGGCCTCGGTGTCGTCTTCCATCGGCCAGGCTCAGGCCAATATCGAACGCGTCGAGCAGCGCGAATCCACCAGCGATACCGCAGAACTCTATTTTCTCATCGGTCTGCGCAACCGGACCCAGCTGGCCAGGGTGCTGACGCGCCTTCGCCGAAATCCCAAAGTCTTTCGCGTCAGCCGGGAACTGGGCTGAAAAACGCCACCAGGCGTGCTCAGAGCGTTCGTGGCGGCGTCCGGCGGTGCTCGAAATCCTCATGTAATAACTCATACACTCCGGTTTCTGCGCGCCGGCGGCCACCGCCACGAACGCTCTGAGCACGCCTGGTGGCGTTTTTGCTCCTTTTCGAGCGATGGCGGCGTCCGGCGGGGCCGGAAACGGCTTGTAGGAGGTGCCTCCCGGCGCCGACCTCCCGGCGGAGACGATCGTGCCCGGGCCGCCGCTCCTTCAGGCGCCTCGGTCGACGGAAACCGGGATACTGTCGAATAATGTCGGCGAAGCGCTATCCCGGTGATACGGAATCTGAACGGATGGATATGGACAACTGGATCGACGAGGCCGCCGATGCGCTGGCCGAGCGGGGCTGGTTCTGTCGGGCCGATGCAATTTCCTCGGCGCTGATCGATGCGCTTTCGGCCGATCTCGATCAGCTGATCGAAGACGACCGGCTCAAGCGTGCCGGGATCGGGCGCGAGCGCGGTTTCCAGGTCGATCGCGATATCCGGCGCGACTGGATCTTCTGGCTGAATCG
>DATFJJ010000067.1:0-3588 GCA_035269245.1 Wenzhouxiangellaceae bacterium
GCTTTCGATTCCGGCCGCACCCGACCGCTGAAGTGGCGCCGTGCGCAGCTGGATGCGATGGAGCGAATGCTCGAGGAAAACGAGCAGAAAATCAACCAGGCGCTGCAAGACGACCTCGCCAAGCCGGCCCAGGAGGTGGTGCTCGGCGAGACGTCGCTGGTGTTCAGCGAAATTCGCCATGCCCGCGCCCGAATGGAGCGTTGGTCGCGGCCGCGCAAGGTGCCGACCCCGCCCGTGGCTCAGCCGGGTCGCAGCTTCATCCAGCCCGATCCGCTGGGCGTTGCGCTGATCATCGGCGCCTGGAACTATCCGATACAGCTGGTGCTGGCGCCGCTGGTGCCGGCCATTGCCGCAGGCAACTGCGCGGTGCTCAAGCCTTCCGAGGTGACGCCCGGTGCGTCCAGGGTGCTGGCGGAGCTGGTGCCGAAGTATCTCGACGCTGAAGCGTTCGCGGTCGTCGAGGGGGCGGTGCCGGAAACCACGGCCCTGCTGGAACAGAATTGGGATCACATCTTCTACACCGGCGGCGCCGCTGTTGGGAAAATAGTGATGAAGGCGGCCGCCGAGCACCTGACGCCGGTGACGCTGGAACTGGGCGGAAAAAGCCCGGCGATCATCGATCGTGGCGCCGACCTCAAGTCGGCCGCGCGCCGGCTGGCCTGGGGGAAAGCGCTGAATGCCGGCCAGACCTGCATCGCGCCCGACTACGTGCTGGTCTCCCCCGAGCAGAAAAGCGCGCTCATAGAGGCGCTGCGCGAGCAGTTCCGGGCCATGCTGGGTCCGGATCCGCTGGCCAGCGACGATTACGCCGCAGTGGTCAACGAAAAGCACTTCGAACGGCTCTCGGCGCTGCTGCGCCAGGGCCGGGCGGTCATCGGCGGCCAGGCCGAGACGGCGACGCGCAAGATCGCGCCGACCGTGCTGACCGACGTAGAGCTGGATTCCGACCTCATGCGCGAGGAGATCTTCGGGCCGATCCTGCCGATTGTCGAAACCCGCGACCTCGACAGCGCGATCGAGTTCGTGCGGCGCGGCGACAAACCGCTTTCGGCCTACCTGTTCACGAAATCGTCGTCTTCGGAGAAGAAATTCCTGCGCGAACTGGCCTGCGGCAGCGTCTGCATCAACGACGTGATGATGTTCATGTCGGTGCCGGAACTGCCGTTCGGCGGCGTGGGCAACAGCGGGATGGGTCAGTACCACGGCCAGGCCGGATTCGAGCGTTTCAGCCACATGAAATCCGTGATCAAGCGGGGACGTTTCCCCGAAGTGACGATCCGCTTCGCGCCGTACAGCGGGCTCAAGACCCGGCTTTTGAAGTGGTTCGCGTGATGGCCGGGCCTGCCACGAAAAACCCCGCTCGCGATTTTTGGGTTTAAAATGGCGGAATAGCCGGTCGATCCAGGGGCGTTGGCGCGCACAGGAACATGTAACCGGTTTTCATCCCTGTCGTTCAGCTTTGTTTTTGATTTGGAGTTATGTCATGTCCGACCTGTCAAGTCACGGTCGAAGCGTAGCTTTTTTCCTGTTGACGGCGGCGATTTTCGTCGCGTCGACTGTCGCTCGAGCCGAGTGCGTCGCCGATCCCACCGGTAACGGCGCCATTTTCTACCACCCCGACGGCACGTCCATGGGGCACTGGGACGCGACCCGCATCCTGTATTACGGGCCGGATGGGTCGCTGAACTGGGACCGCCTGCCGCAAATGGCGGCTTATCGCGGCAGCCTGACCGACAGCCTTTCGAGTTCATCGAACGCCGGCGCGACCATCCATGCCACCGGAACGCGCACCTGGAAAGGCGCTTTCGGGCTGGATGAGCAGGGCCGCGAGATCGTTTCCGCCAACGGCACTACCAATACAATCATGGAAGATGCTGTCGAATGCGACATGGGCACCGCGCTGGTCCAGACCGGCTCCCTGATCGAGCCCGGCACTGCGGTTTTCGTCGCGGATGCCGAAAACCGCTATGCCGATGTCGAAGAAATTGCGCTGGAGGTGGTCGAGTCCGGGGTGGATATCCTGCTCGGCGCCGGCGAGGAATTGCTGCTGCCCAAGGGCGTAAAAGGACATTTCGGCACGGGCGTGCGCAGCGACGGCCGCAACCTTGTCGAGGAGGCCAGAACTCGCGGCTACGCCGTGGTCTATTCACGTGAAGCGATGCAGGCATTGCCGCCCGAGGTCGACAAGGTGCTGGGCGTGTTCAACATCGAAGATACTTTCCACGACCGTCCGGAAGAGGAACTCCGCCGAGCCGGTTTGCCGAACTACCTCGAGAGCGCGCCGACGGTCGCCGAGATGACAGAATTTGCGCTGGCGCGCATCGGGGCCAATCCAAACGGCTTTCTCGCCGTAGTCGAGGAAGAGGGCACCGACAACTTCTGCAACAAGATGAACGCATCGGGTTGCCTGTCGGCCATGAAGCGGGCCGATGACGCTTTTGCCACGCTGCTGGACTTCATCGACGAAAACCCGAATACCTTCCTGGTCACGACCAGCGACAGCAATGCCGGGGGAATCCAGGTCAGCGACCTGGCTTCGGCGGATGAACCGGTGCCGGCAAGCGAACCCAAGACCGGTGCCGCGCTGGACGGGATCGACGGCACCGAAACCATGCCGTTCATCTCGGCGCCGGACAGGACCGGCAAGACCTTCCCGTTCGCGATCGTCTGGGCCACCGGCGACGACATCGGGTCCGGCGTGATCGCCCGGGGCGCGGGGCTTAACGCCGAAATGCTTGTACCGTCCTCGGGCGTTGCCAATACCGATATCTACCGTATGCTTTATTTCACGCTGTTCGGCCGGCTGATTCCGAAGAACGATACACTTGATTGAGCCCACGCCCGACATGTAGCGTATCGAACCAGCGAACCAGCGAACCAGCGAACCGGCCAATCAGCCAATCAGCCAACCAGCAAACAAGCGAACCAGCCAACATGTCCATTCCGCGATTTCATCTCGCCCTTCCGGTCACCGACCTGGTAGAGACCCGTGTTTTCTATGAACAATTGATTGGCTGCAAGCCCGGCCGTGAATCCAGCCGCTGGGTCGATCTGGACTTTTTCGGTCATCAGCTGGTTCTTCACCTGGTCGAGCCGGAAGATCATCCGGCGGCGGTGACCAACGCCGTAGACGGCCACGATGTGCCGGCCGGTCATTTCGGGCCGATTCTCGAATGGGATGACTGGGAAGCGCTCGCCGATCGCCTGCGAGGACGAGGCATGGAATTCGTTATCGAGCCGTACCTGCGCTTCGAGGGCAAAGCCGGTGAGCAGGGCACGTTTTTCATCTGCGATCCCAGCGGCAACCACCTCGAGTTCAAGACGTTCCGCAACATCGACATGCTGTTCGCCAGGGACCTCGATCGCGAGGACTGAAAGCCGGACTTCGGGCTTTCCCGGTCAGCGCGATCGAAGTCCGTAAAGCGAGAGCGCGGTCGCGGCCAGCGCAGCGATACCGCTGGTGCCCAGCAATGCCAGCACTATAGTCTCGGATGTCGTGCCGGAAGTAACACCTGCCGACGCGATGGGGGTTGTCCTGCCGGCACCGAGAATTGCGCCCACCACGCAGCCGAGCCAGTTGCCGTAGGT
>DATFJJ010000068.1:0-5125 GCA_035269245.1 Wenzhouxiangellaceae bacterium
CATGACCAATGCGCCCTACCTGGTCAAGCGCGGGCTGCGGATGGGCCACGACCAGCTGCTTGATCACATGTTCTTCGACGGCCTCCAGAACCCTTTCGACGGCCAGATGATGGGGGGGTTCGGCGAAAAGTGTGCAGCCAAGTACAGCTTTTCGCGCGAACAGCAGGATGACTTTTCGCGCACCTCCGTCGAGCGCGCCAACAAGGCGATTGCCGATGGCCGGTTTGCCGATGAGATCGTGCCGGTCACGATCAAGTCGCGCAAGGGAGACGTGGAAATCGCCACCGACGAAGAACCGGGTCGGATCAGCGTCGTCAAGATTCCGAACCTGCGACCAGCCTTTGCCAAGGACGGCACGATTACCGCGGCCAGCTCATCGAAGATTTCCGACGGCGCCGCAGCGCTGGTGATGATGAGCGCCGGCAACGCGTCGGAACGCGGGATTCAGCCGCTTGCCAAGATCGTCGCGCATGCCACCCATTCACAGGAACCGGAGTGGTTCACCACCGCACCCGTAGGCGCGATCAAGAAAGTCCTCGAGCGAGCCGGCTGGAGCGCCGGCGACGTGGACCTGTACGAGATCAACGAGGCTTTCGCGACGGTCACCATGGCCGCAATGCACGAGCACGGCCTGCAGCACGACAAGGTCAACATTTACGGCGGCGCCTGCGCACTGGGCCATCCCATCGGCTGCAGCGGAGCACGTGTCCTGGTGACGCTGATCCATGCGCTGAAGTCCACCGGCGGCAAGCGCGGGATCGCTTCGCTGTGCATCGGCGGCGGCGAAGCCACGGCGATTGCCATCGAACTGAGTTAATGGCGGGCGCCAACTCCGTAAAGACCATCCTTTACGCACTGTGGGCAAACAGCGCGATTGCCGTGGCCAAGCTTGGCGCGGCCGTCGTGACCGGCTCCAGCGCCATGGTGATCGGCGAATCGATCAATATCCAGAAACGCGAGCGCATGCGAACTTTCATCGCATCGCGCCAGGAGGTCGTATCCATCCTCGATATGATCTCGATGCAGTTCGGCAAGGACGCAATGGTTTCGCTGAAGCCGCAACTGAGTCCCGGAGACGGCGACAACGGCCTTGTCAAAGACATCAACGCTTTCGAAAGCGACTTCAAGCACGCTTTTCCCGAGGTGGTATGCTTGTTCGTGGAGCCGGATATCGCAGACTGAAGCTCTGATTCATCCCGATCCTGGAAACATCCAAGCCTGCCGATTCATCCGGAGGCGCGAGCACGCGCCATGGGACATCGATGACCGACAAGTGGGACCCTAAACACAATCTCGCACGACCGCTGGGTCCGTTCAAACGGATGCAACCCACCGTGTTCTTCGGATCGGCGGCACTGGTCGTCGCTTTCTGCATCTTCGGCGGTGGTTTCACGTCAACGGCCGCGGCCGCGTTCGAATCCATCCAGGGCTGGATCGTCGCGACCCTGGGCTGGTATTACATGCTGATCACCAGCGCGCTGGTGCTGTTCGCGCTGGCAGTCGTCGTCAGCCCGGCAGGAAAGCTCAAGCTCGGAAAAGCCGACGACGAGCCGGAATTCGGACGACCCAGCTGGTTCGCGATGCTGTTCGCCGCAGGCATGGGCACCGGGCTCGTGTTCTGGGGCGTCGCCGAGCCGCTCAACCATTATCTGGAGCCGCATTACGCCGAGCCGGGTACCGCCGCGGCCATGCACGACGCGATCCGGTACTCCTTCTTCCACTGGGGCCTGCACCCATGGGCCATCTACCTGGTGCTGGCGCTGTCGATTGCCTATTTCCATTTCCGCATCGGCCTGCCGCTTGCGCCGCGCTCGGTACTCTGGCCGCTGATCGGCGAACGAATCTACGGCATGCCCGGCCACCTGACCGATATCCTTTGCACGGTGGGCACGCTGCTCGGCGTGGCAACTTCGCTGGGGCTGGGCGCAATGCAGATCAACGCCGGCCTGTCGATGTCACTGGGAATAGAGACGTCGACGCTGGTGCAGGTGATGATCATCGCGACGATCACGGCCGTTGCCACCCTATCGGTGGTCTCGGGTATCCAGCGCGGCATCAGGAGGCTTTCGGCGCTGAACCTGGTGCTGGCGTTCATCCTGCTGCTGTTCGTATTCCTGGCCGGCCCCACGGCCTATATCCTTGAAACGCTCGTCGGCGGGTTGGGCATCTACCTGCAGACACTGATCGAGACCAGCCTGGAAACCGATTTCGCCACGACCTCTGACTGGCAGTCACGCTGGACCCTGTTCTACTGGGGCTGGTGGATTTCCTGGTCGCCGTTCGTCGGCATCTTCGTCGCGCGGATCTCGAAGGGCCGGACGGTTCGCGAGCTGATCACGGCCGGCCTGGTGGTGCCTTCACTGGTGACCTTTTTCTGGATGTCGACCTTCGGCGGCACCGCGTTGCACCTGGAGCGCTTCACCGAAATCAATATTGCCCAACAGGCGGTCGACGACGTGGCCATCTCGCTTCATTTGCTGCTAAGCGAACTGCCGATAGGAACCATCACCCCGGTGTTTGCAACGCTGGTGATCATCATCTTCTTCATCACCTCGTCGGATTCCGGTTCTCTGGTCGACGACATGGTGACGTCCGGCGGGCATCCGCATCCGCCGGTCTCGCAGCGCATCTTCTGGGCGGTGTCGGAGGGCGCCGTCGCATCCATCCTGCTCATCGTCGGCGGCCTGGCCGCCATCCAGCAAGCGGCAATCACGATGGCCCTGCCGATGACGCTGCTGCTGATGGCCGCCTGCTACGGCATGGTGCGGGCGTTTGCCACCGACATAGGCCGAAGCGGCGCCCCGTCTCAAGACCGCATTGAGGGGAACATCGGCGGGGATTGACCCAGAACAGTTGGGTTCCGGCACAATGCAGCTCGCCGCGTATAATCGGACCGACGCATCAGTCAAGCATTCGAGGAGTAGATCCGTGCCGAACCACTACATGTCGCGGCTGTTCGGACGCTCGCCGGTCAAGCCGATTCAGAAGCACTTCGAGCAGGCCTCTGCCTGCGCAATGGAACTCGTGCCGTTTTTCGGTGCGGTCATCGAAGGGGACTGGGACGAAGCCTCCGAGATTCGCGAACGCATCACCCAGTTCGAAGACGCAGCCGACGACCTCAAGCAGGAATTCCGGCTCAATCTTCCCAAGAGCATGTTCATGCCGGTCAGCCGCGCCGATCTGCTCGATCTGATCTCCAACCAGGACCGTATTGCCAACAAGGCCAAGGACATATCGGGCCTGGTCATCGGCCGAAAAATGCAGCCACCGCCTTCGCTCGCGGACGATTATCTGGAATTCCTGCGCTGCAGTCTGAGGGCCGTATCCCAGGCCCAGCAATCCGTCGCCGAACTCGATGAACTGTTCGAGAGCGGCTTTCGCGGTCGCGAAGTGCAACTGATGATGAGCATGACCGAGGAACTCGGTCGGATCGAAAGCGAAGGCGACCGCAAGCAGATTGCGCTCAGGGCCGAATTGTTCCGCATTGAAAAGGACCTCCCGCCCGTGGACATAATGTTCCTGTACAAGATCCTTGAATGGACCGGCGACCTCGGCGATCTGGCCCAGGGGGTCGGCGGCCGGTTGCATCTCCTGATTTCGAACTGACCCGGCCGGGCAGGTGGAATTCGCAGTCGTATTCATCGTATTGGGGACCCTCTTCGGGCTGTTCATGGCCTGGGGGATCGGTGCCAACGACGTAGCCAACGCCATGGCGCCGGCCGTCGGTTCAAAATCGATAACCATCCGCCAGGCGGTGGTCATTGCCGCCATTTTCGAATTCTCGGGCGCGGTGCTGGCCGGCGGCGGAGTAACATCCACCATCCGCAAGGGTATCGTCGACGCCAGCCTGTTCGCCGACGCGCCGGATTTGCTGGTATTCGGCATGCTGGCGTCGCTGCTGGCCGCCGGCACCTGGTTGATGATCGCATCGAAATACGGCTGGCCGGTTTCCACGACCCATTCGATCGTCGGTGCCGTGACAGGTTTCGCGGTCGCCGCACTGGGACTGAATGCCGTGTATTGGGGGCAGATCAGTCAGATCGTGATGAGCTGGTTCATCAGCCCGGTATTGGCCGGCGTCATCGGGCTCATGCTGTTTCTCAGCGTGCAGCGGCTGATCCTGGAGCGGGAGGATCCGCTGACCGCAGCGCGCCGCTACGCACCGTTTTATATCTTCCTTTCGGGCTTCTTCATCGCCCTGGTCACACTGCTCAAGGGGATCAAGCACATCGGGGTCGACCTGAGCACGATCCACAGCTATACATTGTCGGCAGCGATCGGCGGCCTCATGGCGCTGGCCGGACATATCTACATCAAGCGGATCCGAGGCGACACGGTCGCCGAACGGGACTTCCAGTACGCCAGCGTCGAAAAGGTGTTCGCGGTGCTGATGGTGGTCACCGCCTGCGCCATGGCATTCGCCCACGGATCCAACGACGTCGCCAATGCGGTCGGCCCGCTGGCAGCCGTGATAAGCATTTCCTTCAGCGGTGAGGTCGGCCAGGAGGCCGTGGTTTCACCGTGGGTGCTTGTGCTCGGCGGCACGGGCATCGTGATTGGCCTGGCCACCTACGGGCACAAGGTGATTCATACCGTGGGCAGCAAGATCACACATCTGACGCCCAGTCGGGGCTTCTGCGCCGGTATCGCCGCGGCCGCCACCATCGTGATGGCGTCGGGTACCGGACTGCCCATTTCCACCACCCACACGCTGGTGGGCGCGGTACTCGGGGTAGGACTGGTGCGCGGCATGACGGCCATCAATCTGCGCGTCGTTGGCACCATTTTCGTATCCTGGTTCGTGACCGTGCCGGCCGGCGCGTTGCTGTCGATCGTCTTTTTCTTTATTCTGCGCGCGGTGCTGGGCTAGGAAAAGTTCGAAACCGAGTTGATGACCTCCGGGTCAGGAGCGTCACCAGGCCGAGATTCGAGTTATCCGTGGTGCGGTTTTCAGGGAGGTGGACACTCCAGGCCCTCGGCCCACGAGAGAACGGCATTCTCGACCGTCAGCGCTGTTATTGGCCGCGGGGCCTTCGAGATCGGGCGCTATAACTATTTCTGCTGGTTGGCGAGCTGGGTCCAGGGACGGAAAAGGCTCGCCTGCTGGCCTTGATGCACCCGAAAG
>DATFJJ010000069.1:0-5062 GCA_035269245.1 Wenzhouxiangellaceae bacterium
GCACTCGACGCGGACGTCGGCAAGGCCGGCGCCGGTCAGCGCTCCGGGAATCGGTTCGCGCTGTCTTGTCGTCAATGCGAGTCCGTTCCCGTCCAGCCCCTGGGCCCTCGTCCCTGTTCCCTGACCCCTGACCCCTGAAATAAAGCCATGTTCCTCGACACTCAACGCCTGGCCGCCATGGACGGCGAAGCCTTCCGCGCGACCCATCCGTACCCGTGGGCCAACCCGGCCGACCTGCTGACCGAAAGCGGCTATCGAACGCTGATCGAACACTTGCCCGACGTCAGCGTGTTCAAGCCGGTGTTCGGACGAAGCCGCAAGCACGGCCAGCAGAGCCACGACCGCTACGCGCTGGAATGGCACGACGACCTGCCGGTGTCCGAGGCCTGGAAGGAATTCGTCGACGAACTGCGCGGACCGGACTACCAGGACTTCCTGGCCCGGATGATCGGCCATTCGGACTTCAGCCTGAAGTTCCACTTCCACTACACGCCGAACGGGTGCTCGGTGTCACCGCACTGCGATGCGGTCTGGAAGCTCGGCTCGCACATCTTCTACCTGAACAACGAGAACGACTGGAACCCGGAGTGGGGTGGCGAGACGCAGGTTCTCGACGACAAGGGCCGCTTCTCGACCCGTTCCGCGCCGGCCTTCGAGGACTTCGACGAGGCGCTGAGCTCGGAGTCGATCGGCAACCGGAGCCTGCTGTTCATCCGCCAGGGCAACTCGTGGCACGGTGTGAAGCCGATCCGGGCGCCGGAAGGCGCGCTGCGCAAGGTGTTCATCGTCGTGATCAATCGCGACACGCCGTGGTACCGGCTGCGCAGCAGGCTCAAGATCTGAGAAGCTTTCAGCGCTTGCTTCGTCTGCAAGTAGCCCATCGATACGAATACGTCATCGCGGTGACTGGAGGGCGCAACGGCCTGATCGAAGGCGTTGCTGGTCGGAGCGCGCTTGCGCGCGAATGTCGGCTCCTGGCGCTCCGCCCGCCGGCTGTGGCGGCCGACCCGCGATCGGCCGCCGGCTTCACGCCGCCTCGGGCGGGCGGTCATCGACTTCGGCGGCCGGAGCGCGGTGCCGAGCCGCCCACAGGAATCGTGCGCTGAGATTTCCCGGCAGGCCGCGCGACAGGCGCGAACCGGCGATCTTCGCCAGCGTGCGCTTTCGGCCCAGTACCCGCCGCGCCTGCCAGCAATTCAGCGCCCAGATCGCCCCGATGGCACGGTCCAGCGCCGCCTTCGGAAAATGCCGCTGGCTGCGGTTGGCCTGCTGGATCCGCCACAGCCACGACTCGGTCCAGTCCAGGTGGCCTTCCAGGTCGTTGCGCTTTTCGTCCTTGCGGGTCAGCGCGTGATGGCGGCGGAGCTCGGTTGCATCGGCCTCGATGCCGATCCGCTCCAGCAGCCGGCGCGCCACCGCCATCTTGCGATCGCGGCCCAGCTCGGCGCTGTTGCCGGTCCATCGGCCGGGGTGCTCGCGACCACAGACCAGCAGTTCCGGTAGATTCGCCATGCGGTGCTCGGTCGACAGTCGGGCGTGCATGTCGTAGTCCTGGCAGCGCGGGAAGTCCGGGTCGTAGCGGTAGGCCTGGAGCACGGCGGTGCGCGCCATGATCGTGCGGTTGATCAGCGGGCAGTGGAACAGCAGGTGAGCGTGCAGGTCGTCCGGCGCCAGCGGCTGCCGGCGAATCTTCGGCAGCATCTCGCCGTCGCTGTCCATGAAGCTGCACCAGCTGCCGACCTGGACGATGTCCGGATGGCGGTCCAGGAACGCGACCTGGCGGCCCAGTCGATTCGGGTAGGCATGGTCGTCACTGTCGAGCAGCGCGATGTACTCGCCCCGGGCCAGTTCCAGCCCGTGGTTGCGGGTATAGGGGATGCCGCGATTTTCGTCGTTGGTCGCGATCCGCAGGCGCGGGTCGTCGAAGCGTTCGAGCGTGGCCACGGTATCGTCGGTCGAACCGTCGTCGACGACCAGCAGCTCGAAGTCCTCGAAGTCCTGCGCCAGGATGCTGTTGACCGCCACGCAGACGTAGCGCGCCCGGTTGTAGACGGGAATGAAGACGGTGACCCTCGGGGTCGCCTCGGCGGCTGCAGGCATCGATGGTTCGGCGGGGAACAGGACCGCGCATGCTACCATCCCGCAACGTTTTCCGGACGCAAGGACCCCTGCGCCGCGCGCTCCGCGCCGCCCCATTCCCATGAAGGCCCGACTCGGCTCGCTGTTCCAGAAAAACGCCCATTCCGTCCCGCGCCGGCTTTATTTCGAATGGCTGCGGCGATGGCGCGGCGTGTTCGAAAAGCGCCAACGCGTCTATTTCGTGCGGATCGGCGGCAAACGCTTCAAGCGGGTGGTGTTCGGCGACAGCGCACTGGCCGAAGACGTGGCCGATGCGCTCGGGATGTTCTCCGGAGCCGGCCGCTTCCCGGACCTGATCCATCGACACGAGAACGAACTGCTGCTCGAGTTCGTCGAAGGCCGGCCGTTCGATCCGGCCGATTCCAGCGACCGCGCGCGGCTTGCGGCATTCATGGCCGAGCTTTGGCGCCGGTCGCCGGGCGAGATGCCCCGCGACCGATCGGGACTCGACCAGCAACTGGACGTCGATCTGCGGTTCCTGCTCGACGCCGGGGTGCTCGATGCCGCGCGCAGGCACGCCCTGGCCGAGCGTGCCGCGGCCGTCGCGCCTGAAACCATCCTTACCGGCTACGACTACGTCGACCCGGTTGCCAAGAACTTCGTCATCACCTCCGAAAGCCCCGGCCTGAAGCTGGCGCCGACCCTCGTGGCAATCGACGTCGAGAGCCTGCGCGCCGGCCAGCCGCTGGGCGTCGGGCTGGCCCAGGCGTCGCTGCGCTGGCTGGCTCCCGGCGACGTGCCGGTCATGGCCTCCCAGGTCGCCGAAGCCGGCGGCCCGGACATCGATGCCCAACTCGACTACGTCCGCCTCATCACCACCGTCGGCTGGACCAAGCGCAAGTTCCTGCAGGGCAAGACCAACTTCATCCGCCGCGAGCACGTCGACGCTCTGCTCTAGGACGCGAATCGGTCGCCGTTCGAATCCTCCACCTGCTGAGGCCTGGCGAGCTTCGCGGCTACGGTCCTGAGGTGATCTGCGCGAAGAGGACCAAGGAACAGGCAAGGACGCGAAGAATAGGGCTGTTTTCAAGGCGCTTTCTCGGAGAGACATCGAGGCGCAGTGATCGACGAAACGATCGCTCGGCGATCGTGGCGAGGCGCCTTCGCTCTCGTTTCAACGATTCTCCTGGCGTTCTTGCAGTTCCCTTTGTCCTCTTCGCGCTGATCATCCAAAGGACGGGCCAACGCAAAGGGAGCCAAGCCTCAGTCGTGCAGCAGGTTCTCGATTCGTGATCGGACCGGAGCCAGCAGGGATTCAAGCGTCGGCGGGTTTTCGACCGGGCCGTCGAGCAGGCGGTCGAGCGGGCGGACCCAGCCGTGCGACTCCGCGACGGCGTGAAGCCGGGGCAGGTCACGGGACGGGAGCCACAGGCCGTAGCGGGTGAGGGCGGTGCGGGCAGACCCGGGCAGCAGGCCGCCGACGGCGCGCGCAGCGCGGCTTCGACGTCGCGGGTTCAGCGGCAGGACGGCCACCGGCTTTCCGGACAGGCAGGCCTCGGCCAGCATCGATGCGCTGTCGCCGGTCACCGCCAGCGCATCGCAGTCTGCCAGCACGGCCGGGTAGGGGTTGGCTGCGTTTGCCGCCGGTGGAAACAGCGTGGCCCGGCCGCCTAGCGTCGACTCCAGCGCGTCGAGCGCGCCGTGCGGTGTCCGTGGACTGCTGCAGGCCACCAGCCGGGCGCCGGTGGACTGGACGAAGCCGGTCAACCGTGCCGCAATCTCCTCGATTGCCCGCGACCCGAACCGGAACGATCCCGAATCGCCACCGAGCAGCACGCCCACGGTCGGTGCCCCCGACCTCGGTAGCGCATCCTTCAGCCGCTGCCGGGCCGAATCGGAGACTTCCGGCGGCGCGTTCAGCGGCAGCGGAATCTCGATCACGTTGTCGGCCGGAGGCAGTCGGTACTGCGGCGTGGTCACGATCAGATTCAGCGGGCCGTAGGCAGCCCAGGGCCGGCCGATGGCCACGATCTTAGATCGCCCGCCGGATGCCGCTCGGATCCGTCGTGCGTCGATTACGCTGCGACCGCCTGCGATCAGTATCAGATCCGGCCACGGCGACACGTAGCGCAGGGCTTTCGCTCCGCCAAACGGGCGTCGTGCCGCTCCGGACAGACGGTCCCGAAGCACCGCGCCGACGCTGTCGATTTCCTTGATCGGACGCACCTCGCCCCCGAGCGCACCGGCCAGCGTTTTCAACTGCCGCTGGTCCCCCGCACCTGGTGCGCAAAGCACCCAACTGGAATATGTGTTCGGGGGAGCGGATTCGGACATCGAGAAGGCTGAAATTTTTTGCCATTGTAATTGACAACATCTCACTTCCCGGCTAACATGCCGCGCTTGATCTCTGGGGCCATAGCTCAGCTGGGAGAGCGCTACAATGGCATTGTAGAGGTCGGCGGTTCGATCCCGCCTGGCTCCACCAGAATTCATGCAGTTCCGCTAGAATCCTAGGCATTGAAAAGCAGGTCTCAACGTCCCCTTCGTCTAGAGGCCTAGGACACCGCCCTTTCACGGCGGCGACAGGGGTTCGAATCCCCTAGGGGACGCCAATCAAGAAATGCCCGGCCTCGTGCCGGGCTTTTCTTTATTGGGGCCGCCTTTGGCGGCTTCGAACCCGGGCCGAACCAACGCCCCCGATCCTGTCGAATCGCCAGCCTCCGATCCAGGGCGCCGGCCGTGACGTGGCACCCTCAGGGTTCGAACCGAGCGGCGTAGCCGCGAGCTCACGAGACGAGCCGTAGGCTCGCGAGCCCGGAGGGCCAGCTGCCGTAGGCAGCGCAGTCATCCCCTAGGGGACGCCAATCAAGAAATGCCCGGCCTCGTGCCGGGCTTTTCTTTATTGGGGCCGCCTTTGGCGGCTTCGAACCCGGGCCGAACCAACGCCCCCGATCCTGTCGAATCGCCAGCCTCCGATCCAGGG
>DATFJJ010000070.1:0-13656 GCA_035269245.1 Wenzhouxiangellaceae bacterium
AACCAGAAAACGATGCCGAACCAGCGCGCCAGTGCCGCGTGCAGCGACGCCGCGGCGGCCTCGGTGCCACTGGAGGCAGGCGTAAGCAATAGCCGTTCAAGCGCGACCTGCTGCTTGTCGGGCTCGCCGGGATTGGAGGCCATGCGTATATCGCGGTCGAGGTGCTCGGGCCCCAGGGTATAGAGCACGGTGGCGATTCCGAGCAGCAACAGGCCAAAGAGCCCGGCCATCCAGGCGGCAATTGCGGTCGCCAGTCCTCCGATGACCAGAGCGATCGCGGCGAGCAGCGCGACCGGCAGCCAGTGCGGTCCGCGGCCGCTGGTGCGCACCGGACCGGCCAGCAGCCAGTCGAAGCGCCGCAGCCTGGATGCCGCGGGCCAGTAGTGGCTGGCCGCAAAGGCCAGGAGTAGCGAAAGTATCTTCATGGATAAGCCGGGCTCAGAGCGGATCGCTTCGATGGAGTGTCCTGTTCTAGCGCCGGCGGAGGTACGGTGTCAACCGTCAGGCGACACCAAACGAAGAGCCGCAGCCGCAGGTAGTCGAAGCATTCGGATTGCGGATGACGAAGCGCGCACCCTGCAGCGATTCGCTGTAATCGACTTCCGAGCCCTCGAGATACTGAAAGCTCAACGGATCGACCAGTAACTCCACGCCGGCCCGTTCGACCCGAATATCGTCTTCGTCGGCTTTCTCGTCGAAGGTAAAGCCATACTGGAAGCCCGAGCAGCCGCCGCCGGTGATGTAGACGCGCAGCTTCAGATCCGGATTGCCGTCCGCCAGCGTCAGTTCGCGCACCTTGCGCGCAGCCGAATCGGTGAAATTGATTGTCTCTTCGTGATCCATGAGCATCCATTGAACAACTGATCTATCAAGATTATGGGGCCAGAACCCGGGCAGGTCAATCGGCGGTCCTCGCATTTTGACACGGCCATCCATCGGCGCGTCCAGCGCCAGCGCGAAGGGGAGACGCTTGTGATGACAAGCGCGGAGATGCAGCGCAAAAGGCGAATGCAGCCGCAGCCCGCCTGCGGGTAGGTGTACCAGCGGATTCAACCAGGCGGCGCGAGGGGCCTGACAGCGTAAAATCATCAGGCAAAAAAAAGCGACCCGAAGGCCGCTTTTGCCCCAAACCGGATGATGCTCTTTCCAGCTGGTGGAACGGTGCCGCTATTGTTAAATTTTTGTAGGCACGGAGGGGTTATACCGCAACCGGCATTGGCCCGTCAAGCGGCCGATGGCGCTGGAAGCTTCAAACCCGTCGATACAAGAGGTCGGAAATCTCGTGCCCCTTGCGCTCACCGCGCCTCTCGAAATGGGTTTGCGGTCGCCATGCCGGACGTTCGACGAGCGGGCTGCCGAGGTTTTCGAAGTGCGCGCTGGGCTCGAGCTGTTCCAGCATCCATTCGGCGTAGGGTTGCCAGTCGGTTGCCAGGTGCAATAGCCCGCCTGGGCGGATACGTGCGGCCAGCAACTCGATGAAGTCGGTCTGCACCAGGCGCCGCTTGTGGTGGCGCTTCTTGGGCCACGGGTCGGGAAAGTAGATTCGTGCCTCCGCCAGGGCCCCGGCCGGGACCTGGCCGGCCAGGACCTCGACGGCGTCGCGCATCGCCACGCGCACGTTGTCCAGGCCCTTGTCATGGATGTCGCGCAGCAGCCTTCCGACGCCTGGTTCGTGCACCTCGATACCGATGAAGTTCTTTTCAGGTTCGGCGGCCGCCATCCAGGCCAGCGCCTCGCCGTTGCCGAAGCCGATCTCGACGACCAGCGGCTGATCGTGATCGAACGCGCTCGAGACATCGTCGGCATCGGGCTTGATTTCGAAGACCGGGAGCAACTCTTCCAGCGCGCGCTGCTGGGCCGCTGTGAGCCGCCCGGCCCGCCGCACGAAACTGCGCACACGGCGATCGTGCCGTTCGTCGGAATCGCTGGAACTGCGGCCGCCGTCGGTCGCGTCGTTCATCAGAAGAAGGTGCCCTCGATCGGCGACGAGGCCGAGGCATAGCGCTTGCGTGGAATGCGGCCCGCGCGGAATGCAAGCCTGCCGGCCTCGATCGCCAGCCGCATGGCGCGCGCCATTGCCACCGGATCGCGGGCGCCGGCAATCGCGGTGTTCATCAGCACCCCATCGCAGCCGAGTTCCATTGCGATGGCGGCATCCGATGCGGTACCCACGCCGGCATCGACCAGGATGGGCACGCTGGCTTCCTCGACAATCGACAGGATGTTCCAGCGGTTCTGGATGCCCAGCCCGGAGCCGATAGGAGCGGCCAGCGGCATGACGGCGCAGCAGCCCATCTCGCCGAAACGGCGCGCCAGGATGGGGTCGTCGTTGGTGTAGACCATCACGTCGAATCCGTCGGCCAATAAGGTTTCGGCCGCTTTGAGCGTCTCCGTGACGTCCGGGAAAAGCGTTTTCTCGTCGCCCAGGACTTCAAGTTTGATCAGGTTTTGACCTTCCAGCAGCTCGCGCGCCAGGCGGCAGGTGCGAACCGCGTCCTCGGCGTTGTAGCAGCCGGCGGTATTGGGCAGGATGGTGTAGCGGTCAGGTGGCAATACGTCCAGCAAGCTTGGCTCGTCCGGATTCTGACCGATGTTGCTGCGGCGAATTGCGACGGTCACGATCTCGGCACCTGCGGCCTCGGTGGCCAGACGTGTTTCTTCCAGGTCGCGGTACTTGCCGGTGCCGGTCAGCAAGCGCGACCGATAGCTTCGGCCGGCGATGACCAGCGGTGAGTCGGCGTCCTGCTCGGATTGTGTTGCTGCATGTTCCTGCACGTTATTCAGCCTCCGCCTATGGCGTGTACGATTTCGATCCGGTCCTGCGCCTGAATCCTTTGTTCGGCGTGCAGGCTGCGCGGCACGATATCACCATTGCGTTCCACGGCCACCCGCTTGTCGCCGTAGCCGAGCTGCTCCAGCAGCGCATCCACGGTCAAGCCTTCGGGCAGCGAATGCGTCTCGCCGTTGACGGTAATTTCGATCATTTCCATTCAATTCCCGGGAAAAGTGTTTCGACTTCGAATATTGAGGTCAAGCGGCGTCGATCAACCACTCGAACAGGGCGGTTCGCAGATGAACCCCGATCCGAACCTGCTCGAGGATAAGCGAACGCGGCGAGTCGACCAGCGCGTCGGCGATCTCGACGTCGCGATTGACCGGACCGGGGTGCAGAAATCTCGCGTGGTCCGGCATGGCGGCAAGCCGTTCGGCCGTCAGGCCCCAGCGTGCATGGAATGCCGCGCCGTCGGGATAGCCGCTGGCGGCCATTCTCTCGCGCTGAATTCTAAGACAGATCACGGCGTCGACGCCGTCCAGGGCGGCGTCGATCTCGGACATGCGCATGGCTTCGGGCAGCTCGCCGGCATCCGGCATGAACTCTTCCGGCCCGGCAATCCGGATTTCGGCCGCGCCCAGGCGCGAAAGCAGCGCGATATCGGAACGTGCGACCCGCGAGTGTCGGATGTCGCCGATGAACGCCAGCTTCAGGCCGGACCATTCGAACCCGGCATGCGCGAGCGTCGCCGCGTCCAGCAGGGCCTGGCTGGGATGGGCGTGTTGGCCGTCGCCGGCATTGACGATGCCGACGTCTCCGTCGACCAGCGCCGAGGCCAGCCCCGACGCGGCAAAATTATCGGGATGGCGCAGTACGATCGCCCGAACGCCCATCGCGGCAAGCGTTCGGGCGGTGTCGATGAGACTTTCGCCCTTGCTGGCCGACGAATGCTGCTGCTCGATGTTGATGATGTCCAGCCCGAGTCGGCGGGCAGCTATCTGGAACGAAACGCGAGTGCGCGTGCTGGGTTCCAGGAACAGGTTGGCGACGGTGCCGGCGCGCCTGCCGCAGGTCGCGCCCGTGGCCAGTTCGCCGGCGCGTGCCAACAGCGTCGTCATGTCGGCCCGGTCTAGCTGCTCGATGTCGAGAAGGTGACGGATCATGGCACGAGCCCCGATTGGCCGACGGTTTGATTCGCCGCCAGCCAGGATTCCACTATGATCGCCGCGGCCACGCTGTCGAGATTGCGCGCATCGCGTCGGCGCGCGTGCCCGTCGCGCCGGGCCTGGGCAAATTGGGCATCGGCGATCCGGCTGCTGTAGCGTTCGTCCTGAAAATTGATTTCAAGTTCGGGATGGCGGGCTTGCAGGTCGGCGGCGAATCGCCGGGCGGCACGGCTGCTGTCGGTTTCGCCGCCGTCGGCCGCCAGTGGCAGACCGACGACGATGCAGCCGGGCTTCCAGCTCTGGATGACGCGATCGATATCTTCGGCCGGTGTGCCGTCGTGATGCACCGTGCTAAGCGGGCGCGCGGTTCCGGTCAGCGTGTTGCCGGTGGCCAGGCCAATGCGACGCGCGCCGAAATCGATGCCCAGTACCACAACCGATGTGGTGCGTTCAGGCATGCCCGCCGATAGGCTGCAGCGTGGCCGCGTCGATGCCCAGAGAGGCCACCGCCCGCGCCCAGCGGTCATCTATCGGCAAGTCGAAAATGATTGCCGAATCGGCCGCGGTGTTGAGCCAGGCATTATCCTTGAGTTCGTCTTCCAGCTGTCCGGCCGACCAGCCGGCATAGCCCAGTGCCACCACGTACTTGGATGGCCCGCGATGCTCGGCGATGGCCTCCAGGATGTCGCGGGAGGTCGTGACCATGATCCCCGGCGCAACCTGTGTGGTGGCTTCCCACTGACCGTCGGCCTGTCCGTCATCGGAGTGCAGCACGAAGCCGCGTTCCTGTTGAACCGGCCCGCCCTGAAGCACCGGCTGATTGGCGATGCTTTCGTCACTGCAGCTGATCTCCAGCTGGGCGAGTACGTCCATCAGCGTGAGTTCCGAATGGCGATTGATCGTGATGCCCAGCGCACCCTCCTCGTTGTGCTGGCACATCAGGGTTACGCCGTGATCGAAGTTGGGATCTTCCATCCCCGGCATCGCGATCAGAAGTTGTTGGTCGAAATAGCTCACATTCACAATGATACTACCAAGGCTCTCAGATGAATCGTTATATCGGGTTGGAGCGCTGCCGATGCAAGATGAGCGGGTCGATCGGAGAGAATGAGTCCGGCCGCGCCCCCGGCACTTTCCAGGCAACCGCCCGCAGTCGGCGCGCTCCGCGCAGAGTTGTTCAGAGGTTCCCTAGTTCAAGCCCGTGCGGGCCGAAAATTGCCAGGTGCGGGTGATCGTGAGAATGTCGGTCTCCTCGCGCACGTCGGCCGGCAGCTCAGCATATGGCGCAGCCAGTCGAACGATGCGCACGGCCGCTTCGTCGAGCAGATCGTAGCCCGAGGAACGCAGCACCTGGACGCGCTCGATCGAGCCGTCGGCGAGTACGTCCACACCGAGTACCAGACTTCCCTCGAGATTGCGTTGTCGGGCCTGTTCGGGGTAGTTCATGTTGCCGACGCGCTCGACCTTGGCAACCCAGGCCCGCATGTAGCTGGCATAGAGGTGCTCGCGCGTGTTGGCGGTGATGAACTTGCGTCGCGGCCGCTTGGGCACGATGCGCTCGTACGCAAGCGGATCCGGTGAGGCCTGGGTGATGGTTCGCGCCTGTTGCAGCAGCTGGCTGGCGTCGGGCAGCGACTCGTCCTCGGCCGGGGGCTCTTCGATCTGGGTCAGGTCCGGCGTCTCGGTTTCGCGGGCCAGCACCGTCTGTTTCGCGGGATCGGCTTCCGGCTGGGGCTGGGTGGATGCTTCCGGCTGCGGTTCCGGGTTGCCGGCCGCTTCGCTGGGCGGTGGGGCCGAGGGACGCTCCAGCTCCGGGTTGTCGCCGCCGCCGGTCTGGTTGGCCTGGGCCAGGAAGTCGGCTTCCTCGGGCGCCCGTTCGCTGGCCCAGTCGACCAGGATCACGTCCAGATCCGGCGCGCGCGATTCGAGGGCCGTGTTGATCCAGTCGAAATGAAGCTGGGTAATGACGGCGACGTGCAGTATCAAAGCCAGTACCAGCGCCAGTACCAGCGTTTCGGTCTCGCTTCTTGCTGGTGCGGCTGATCTGGTCGTCATTGTCTGCCGAGTGCGTCGAAAAGCATTTCGCCTATATTGATCCCGAATTGCGCATCGAGTTCGCGCACGCACGTCGGGCTTGTCACGTTGATCTCCGTGAGCTTTCCGGCAATGGCGTCCAGGCCGGCGAACTCGATGCCGTTTTCCACCAGCACCGGCCCGACGGTGCGTGCGATTCGCAGTTCGTCGTCGTTGATCGGCTGTCCCTCTCCGCGCCCGCCGCGGGCAAGGTTGCCGCGAAAATCGGAACCGCCGGGAATGCGTGCGAGCACATAAGGCACGGGTTCGCCGTGGACCATCAGAATGCGCTTGTCGCCGTCGGCGATGCCGGGCAGGAATTCCTGGGCCATGGCCGGGTTCCGGCCATCACCGGTAAGCGTCTCGAGAATCACGTTCAGGTTAGGGTCTTCGGCATTGGCCAGGAAGATCCCGCGGCCGCCCATACCGTCCAGCGGCTTGAGCACGGCGCGACCGTGCTTGGCTACGAAGTCGCGCAGGGTCGCCGGATCGGCTGTGACGCGTGTGGCCGGGGTCAGCTCGGGGAAGCGCGATATCGAAAGCTTTTCGTTGAAGTTGCGAAGCGCGGCCGGCCGATTGACGACGCGTGCGCCGTGGGCCTCTGCGCGATCCAGCATCATTGTGGCGTAGACGTAGTTGTCGTCTACCGGAGGATCGCAACGCATCAGCACGAGATCGCCACTGCCGAGTGCCCGGGTCGTTTCCGTTTCGACGTCGAACCAGTGGTCGGGGTCGTCGAAAAGACGGACCTGCCGGAGCCTTGCGATGCATTCGCCGCCGGCCAGAACGAGATCGGATTCGTTCGCGTACCAGACCGGCAGACCGCGACGCTGCGCTTCGAGCATCAGGGCGAAGGTCGTATCCTTGGCCGGCTTGATGTGGCCCAGATCGTCCATCACGCAAACAACTGCGTTGCTCGTCACAGATTATTGCTCCTGTTCGAATTGAGTCACCAGTTTATCAGTGTGTGCGGCAAGTGCTCTTGTCAAAAAAGATTCAATGGCACTGGATTCAATTGTTTCAAGCGTTTAGACTTGGTATAAAGAAGATGCTGTAAGCACGTGACACTTTGGGACGACGCGTTGGGTCGAGGGTAGTTTGAATGAGTGAGCAATCTATGAGTAAAGGCAAAGGTGGTTCGGCCTCGGGCCTGGAGGGGATTAAAGTGATGGTCATCGATGATAGTCGAACCATTCGCAAGTCAGCGGAGACGATGCTGGGGCGAGAAGGGTGCGAGGTGCTTACTGCAGACGACGGGTTCGAAGCGCTGGCCCTGATTCACGAACATCATCCGGATCTGATCTTTGTCGATATCATGATGCCGCGGCTGGATGGTTACCAGACCTGCGCGATTATCAAGAACAACGACAATTTCCGGTCGACACCGGTCATCATGTTGACCAGCAAGGACGGTCTGTTCGACAAGGCGCGCGGAAGGATCGTTGGGTCGGACCATTATCTGACCAAGCCTTTCACCAAGGATGAGTTGCTCGAAGCCGTCCGCGAGAAGGCGCCGGCCAAGAGCGCGGCATGAGGGAAAACCGGCAGAGCTCCAAGGGCCGCTTCGGCGGCACTGGATGAGGGAAGCGGCCGGTTGAATCCGGGCCACGAATCACTGAGAGGGAGGATCGACAGGTCCCGATGGTAAGTAGAGCAGCCAAGTCCCTGTTCGAGCTGCTGGCCGATTTCGAGCGCAGAAGTATTGCGCACGATGCCAGCGGATCTTCGCAGCGTGATCGAGACAACACCTGGGATGGTGTTGTTTTTCGGTTGGGCTCGCATCGCCTTACGGTGGGCATCACCGAAGTCGACGAAATCCTGCCTCTGCCGCAGGCCACGCCAGTGCCCGGTTCGCGCGACTGGTTGCTTGGCATGGCCAACGTTCGCGGCAATCTGGTCACAATCGTGGACCTGGGCTGGTTTCTTTATGGCTCGCGTACGCCGATTACCGCACGAACCCGCCTGATCCTGACGCGCCTTCAGGGCCGCTTTCTCGGCCTCATCGTCGACGAAGTTTTCGGCCAGCGACATTTCAGCATTCCCGAGATGATCGAAGAGACGCTCGAGGACGATGCATTGAAGGGCCTGGTCGACCAGGTCTTTCCCCAGGGCGACGAGCGCTGGGGACGGTTCCGCGTAAACCAATTGATGACCGACCCGACGTTTCTGGATGGATCGGCATGACGACGCAGTCGGCCAGCGGCCGGCGGGCGAGACAAACAAGTTTGAATGAGCCATTGAATCGAGAGGCCAAGGCATGAGCAGCAAAGCAACCCCTATCACCGAGCGTCGGCTATCACCGTTCCAGGTGCTGTTGTTCCTGGTTCTGGTCGGACTGGTGGGCGCCGTATCGTTGAACTTCTTCCTGCTGAACCAGCGCAACGCGCAGGAAACCCAGTACCTGGCGCTGACGACCGAAATTCAGGTGCGTGCGCAGCAGCTTGCCAAGGCCGCCGGGGAAGCCGCCGTAGGTAACTTCGACGCCTTCGACGAGCTTGCCACCACGCGTGACATCATCGCTGAATCGATCAGTCAGCTCCGCAACGGCAACCCTGAAACCAACCTGCCGCCGTCGCCGGCGTCGGTCAACGACAGTCTCTCGACCCTGGAGCAGATCTGGCAGGGCATAGACGCTGAAGCCGAAAGAATTCTCAGCCGCTCCCAGCTCGTTCTCGACCTGGCCGATGCAGCCGCCGCTTTTGCCACGAACATTCCGCGTCTCCAGGGCCTGTCGGACGAGGCAGTCCGGACGATGATTCAGACCGGGACGCCTACAGGCCAGATTTACCTGGCCAGCCGCCAGCTGGTTCTCGCCGATCGTATGCTCAGGCGCGTGGGCGAAATCCTTAGCGGTGGCGGAGCCGCGATTTCGGCGGCCGACGCTTTCAGCCGCGAAGCCGAGCTTTTCGACCAGGTGCTGCAGGGATTGCTGCTGGGCAATGAAGAACTCAACATCCCGGCGGTTCGAAACCAGCAGGTGCTCGATGCGCTGGCCGAAATCCAGCCGGTGTTCGAGGAGGTCAAGATCGATGTGGATACCATTCTGGCCGGTTCCTCCGATTTGTTCGAGGTGCGTGAGGCGGCCGACGAAATCTTCCTGGATTCTCAGGAACTGACTGCGCAAGCCAACGCGCTTGCAGACGAGTACGCCACGCTCGGCGAAGGTCGCCTTTGGCCCTCGCTGATCGCCGGTATCGCGCTGGCCGGCGCGGCGCTGCTGATGCTGTTCCTGGTGGGTCTCAACCTTTACGTGGTCCAGCGCAGGCGAGCACTCGAAACCGCCAAGGTCAACCAGCGAAACCAGGAGGCCATTCTGCGGCTGCTCGATGAGATGAGCTCGCTCGCCGATGGTGACCTCACAGTTGAAGCCACCGTCACCGAGGACGTGACCGGCGCTATCGCAGATTCGGTCAACTTCGCCGTGGAGGCTTTGAGAGACCTGGTTTCCGGCGTAAACTCGACTGCGCGCCAGGTGGCGGCCCAGGCGCAGGAAACCGAGGCCACGACTACCCAGCTGGCTGAAGCCAGCGAGCATCAGGCGCAGGAGATCAGGGTCGCGTCCGACACGGTCAACCAGATGGCCAAGTCGTTCGACGAAATGGCCAGGCGCTCCAGCGAGTCGGCCGAGGTTGCGCAGAACTCGGTTCAGATCGCAAACCGCGGGGCCGACATGGTCCGCCAGACGATCTCGGGCATGGACCAGATTCGCGATCAGATACAGGACACTTCCAAGCGCATCAAGCGCCTGGGTGAATCGTCCCAGGAAATTGGCGACATCGTCGAACTGATCAACGGGATCTCGGAACAGACAAACGTGCTGGCGCTCAACGCCGCCATCCAGGCCGCGTCGGCGGGCGGCGCGGGCCGCGGGTTCGCGGTGGTCGCCGACGAGGTGCAGCGCCTTGCCGAACGCGCTACCAATGCAACCCGCCGAATCGAGACGCTAGTGCAGACGATTCAGTCGGACACTTCCGAGGCGGTCACCTCGATGGAAACGACCACTTCCCAGGTAGTCACCGGCGCGCGGACTGCCGAGGACGCCGGTGAGGCGCTGGAATCCATCGAGAAGGTCTCCAACGACCTGGCAGGGCTGATCAAGGACATCTCGGAACAGGCTCAGCAGCAGTCGCAGAACGCGGGCAAGATCGCGCGTCTGATGAACTCGATCCGCGATGTGTCGGTGCAGACCTCGGAAGGCACAAGCCGCACCGCGAAGTCGGTGGTCAGCCTGGCCGACCTGGTGCGCGACCTGCGCGACTCGGTATCCGACTTCACGCTTCCCGAAGATCAGGATTGATCCGAGGTGACGGACACCTTCGGCAATTCCGTGATTCACTGCAAATGAGGTCGGCATGTTGAACAGTTCTGCGGCAGCGCGCGCCCAGGGAATTCAATGGACACGTCCATACCTGGTCGCACTGTGCGACGAGATTCGCCATGCGCTGGAGGCCTGGGCAGGTGAACCCGATAAAAGCGCGCCGGATCTGGACCAGGCCCGGGCGGCCTCTCGCCGGCTGGCGGCATCGCTTGAAACGCTCGGTGTATCCGGTGCAGCCGGCCTGGCCACGGCGCTGGGCGAGGCGCTGGATGCGATCGAGGCTCCGGATCAGGAAACTGCCACCGTTCTGCTCGAGAGCGTAGCAGTCCTCCCGGACTATCTTGAAAGATTGGAAACCGGCGCGCCGGATCTTCCCGAGGTGCTTGAAGGGTTCATCCGTCGGACCTATGCCGCCGCCGGTCTGGAGACGGCGACCGAGCCCGCTGCGGCGACCGGCATCGATGCGCTGAATGACGAGAGCAGCGGCGATTTTGCACCCCTAGACGCCGACGCGCTGCGACGCGGATACCAGCGCGCGCTTCGAGACTGGCTCAAGGATCCAGACGACGTCGTCGGCCTGGTCGAATTCACCGATGCGCTTCAGCTTGCGCCGCACCGATATCTGCGTCGGCTGGGCACGGTTTCCGAGGCGGTCTTCAAAGGCCTGGCCGGCGGCCAGCTCAAGCCCGGACCCCAGATTCAGGCACATCTGGCCTCGCTGGATCAGTTGCTCCGCCGGTTGAGCGACGAAGACGATGACGATTCGGTGCGGGCGCAGGCCGACAAGGTGGCAACGGCACTGCTCGAGGACCTGCGGGCGGCCGCCGAGGGTTGCCCCGAAATCGACCGGATTCGAGCTGCAACCGGCGGCGCACCCGCCGCCGATTCAGCCGAACTGGAGCGTGCCCGCAGCGTTCTTTCGGGTCGAAACCGGGAGCTTTTCACGGCGATCGCCGAGGCGGCTCGCGGCGAACTGAATCAGGCCAAGGAAGCACTCAACGAGTTTTTGCTCGGCCGCCAGACCGAGGGTACTGGCATCAATGATCAGGCCACCCTGCTCCGCTCGGTGGCCGAGAGTTTCGGCATGCTCGGGCTGGACCGGCTCAAGCAGCGCGTCCGCAAGCAGGCCGACCGGCTGGGTGAACTGACCGCGGATCCTGAGAATCCGGTCTTGCTGGACGTTGCCCGAGAGCTTTTGCTGGTCGAGTCAGAACTCGACGAGGCGGTGCTGTATCTGGGCGAAGTGCCCGAATCCAATCTTCTGGAAGGTGATGGACGGCATCTGCCCAAGGCCGAATATCGCCGCGTCATGCGCCAGTTGCTCGGTGAGGCACTGGACGACCTTGGACAGGTCAAGCACCTTCTTGATCAGGTCCACCGCGGCCAGTCCGATTCGGACAGTGTCGAACAGTCGATGCGAATTCTTGGTCGCGTTGCCGGCGTTCTTTACATGGCCGGGCAGCCCGTGGCCGCGGAAATGCTGGAGGCCAGCGCGTCATGCATCGACGACGAGATGGGCAGCGGCGCGACCGATGAAGCCGACAGCGAACACCTGGAGGGGTTGGCGGAAGCGCTGGTGGTGGTCGATTTCTATCTCGACAGCCTGACCCGCCTCGATGATCGTGGAGCAGAGTATCTTCACGACGCCCGTAACCGCCTGATCGATCTGGGCTACCTGTCCAGGCCCGCTGCTCCGGCCGATGAAGCCGAAGCCGGGGCTGAAAGAACTGAAGTGGAAGAAGACCTGGAGCCGCAACCCGAAGACGCAGTCGATGCAGAAGCGGCGACCGGCGAAGAGCTTTCAGAAGCCGAAGATGCTCCCCTGACCATCGATTTCGGCGACCAGGGCGAAGACGCCTCGGAACCTGGGGGAGAAGGGTTCCCGGAATCCGCGGACGAGGAAGCAGCAGCGGCCGGCGATGCGGATCAGGCTGAAGAAGAGCCCGCCGAGGAAAAGCTCGAAGCGCCGCTTTCGATCGACTTTGAATGGTCGGCGGACCAGCCGTCGCCAGTCGATGAGCGCGCCGAAACGCTGAGCGAAACGCCCGACGCCGTCGAGGGGCTCGAATCCGACCAACAGGGGATTGAAGCCGAAGAAACGGACTACGACGAGCAGGAACCGGCCGCCGAGGAGCCCGCTTCGGAAGAACCGGCCCTGGAAGAATCTGCAATGAATGGCGGGTCTGCGGCGGACGGCGACGATTTCGACCTGATGTCCATTTTCCTCGAGGAATTCGACGAGGAACTGAATTCTCTCAAGCAACGTTATCCCGAATGGCGCGAGCACGTGGGCAACCAGGCCTTGCTGACCGACATTCGGCGCTCCTTTCATACGCTCAAGGGTTCCGGCCGGATGGCTGGTGCAGAGCGCATTGGTGAGTTTTCCTGGGCAATCGAGCAGTTGCTCAACCAGACCCTGGACGAGCAATACTCGGCCGAGCAGGCTGTCGATCTCGTCGGTGAGGCGATCGATGCACTGCCAAGCCTTCGAGCCCGGCTCGTGGGCGAGGCCGCCGATCTCGATGACGACGACATCGATGCATTGCTCTCGCGCGTGAACCGAGTCGGTCAGGAGGCCGACCTGCCGGAACTCGAGGGCCTTGACCCGACGCTGGTACAACTGATGGTCAAGGAGATCAACGATCATCTTGAAACCATCGATCACTGGATCGAAACCAGCCGTCGCCAGGGATGGCCGGCTGATGTCGATCGCGATTTGATCCGGTCGGTTCATACCATCAAGGGCACGCTTCGGCTCGCGCCCATCGGTGACGAAGCCGAAAGCATGCAGCTGATTGAGGAATATCTGCAGGAAGTGCTTGATACCGACAGCGATGCGGCAGAACCGTCGGTTGAATTGATGGAAGACCTGCGTTCGCTTCTCGGCAAGCGGTTGGATCGACTCCAGAAGCGGGCTGTGTCCACTGATCATTTCGAAACCGCACAACTTGCCGGTCAGGCGCGCTCGCTGATTTCTGCTTTGCATCGAGAGGTTTCACATGAGGACCGCACGCGGGCTTCCGGCCAGCGCGAGGACGAGGCGGAAGTCGGTGTCGATTTTGCAGCGTTCGAAGAGCAAGTCGAGCCCGAGAGGCCGGAGGCGGATGCTGCCGACGAACTGACCGCTGAAGCGCCGGACGCAGAATTTCCCGAGACCGAAGAGGCCGAGGCGGAGGTGCCGGGCGAGGAATTCGCCGAAGCCGAGGCCCTTGAGCAGGAATTCCCTGAAACGGATACTGCGGCGGAAGAAGCTCGCGAGGAAGAAGCCCCCGAGGAAGAAGCCCCCGAGGAAGAAGCCCCCGAGGAAGAAGTCCCCGAGGAAGAAG
>DATFJJ010000071.1:0-4189 GCA_035269245.1 Wenzhouxiangellaceae bacterium
GCACCTTCAGGGTTGCAAGACCGACCAGCACCAGCACCACCGCGACGATCCAGAAACGAACGATCACCTTGGGCTCCGGCCAGCCCTTGAGTTCGAAGTGGTGATGGATGGGCGCCATGCGGAAGATGCGCTTGCCGGTGAGCTTGAACGATGCCACCTGCATGATGACCGAGACGGTTTCCAGCACGAAAATGCCGGCCATCAGCATGAACACCAGTTCCTGGCGAACGATAATCGCGATCACGCCCAGCGCGGCGCCTACCGAGAGCGCACCCACGTCACCCATGAAGACCTGGGCCGGATAGGTGTTGAACCAGAGAAAGCCGAGCCCCGCGCCGGCCAGCGCCGAACAGATGATGGCCACTTCGCCGGCGCCCGGAATGAACGGAAAGCCCAGGTAGTCGGCAAAAATTGCATTGCCCGCGGCATAGGCGAAGATACCGAGACCGATCGCGACCATCACGGCCGGCACGATTGCCAGGCCGTCGAGTCCGTCGGTCAGATTGACGGCGTTCGACGATCCGACGATCACGAAATAGCTCAGCACGATGAACGCCGGGCCCAGCGGCAGCATCACATCCTTGAAAAACGGCATCAGGAGCGTGGTGGCCCCCGGCACGTCGGCCGTCGCGTACAGGAATATTGCGGCCACCAGGGCGGCCAGCGACTGCAGCGTGTACTTGGCGACCGCGCTCAGACCCTTGGAATCGTTGTATTTCAGCTTCCGATAGTCGTCGACGAAACCGATCATGCCGAACGCAGCGGTCACGAACAGAACTGTCCAGACGTAGCGATTGCCGACGTCGGCCCAGAGCACGGTGGACACCAGCACCGAAATAAGGATCAACGCGCCGCCCATGGTCGGCGTGCCGGCCTTGTCGAAATGCGTACGCGGGCCAATGTCGCGGATCGGCTGGCCGAGCTTGCGCGCGGTCAGGTAGCGGATGAACATCGGCCCCACCGCCAGCGAAACCACCAGCGCCGTCAGCGCCGCCATGATGGTGCGGAAAGTGATGAAACCGAACAGCGCGATATCCAGCGCCAGAATGTCCTCGAACAGCCACATCAGCACGGCGTCGCCTCCGCGGCCCTGAGCCGGTCGATGAGTTGCTCCATGTGCGCCGAGCGCGAGCCCTTGACCAGGCAGGTCACGTCGGGCTCCAGAAGATCCTGCATGCGCCGGGCCATGGCGTCCATGTCCCCGAACGCCTCGCCACCAGTGCCGAATGCATCGGCCACCGACTCGGCGTGCGGTCCGATCGTGAACAGCCGCTCGATGCCCAGAGCGTTCGCGGCACGCCCGATTTCACGGTGAAGCTTGGCGCTCTCCTCGCCCAGTTCAGCCATTTCACCCAGCGCCAGCCAGCGCTGGCCGGGGCGCGCCGCCAGTACCTGCAGGCCGGCGTTCAGCGATCCCGGGTTGGCGTTGTAGCTGTCGTCGATCAGGCGCCAGCCACCGCCCATCTCGCGCTCACTTAGGCGCCCGGGAAGACTGTCGACTGCGGCCAGGCCTCTGGCGATCGAATCGATCCCGATGTCCAGCGCCAGCGCAGCCGCGGTGGCCGCCAGCGCGTTCATCCGGTTATGCTCGCCCGGCAGCGCCATTTCGAGCGTAAAGACCCCGGCCGGCGTCATTACTCGATCGTCTCCTTCCAGCCTGATGTCCGCCCGGGCCGAGCGGCCGAATGCAAGCTGGCGGCTTTCAGTGCAAAGACCGCGCCAGTATTCGAAGTAATCGTCGTCGCGGTTGATCACCGCAACGTCGTCGGCGCCCAGCGCCGCAAAAAGCTCGCCCTTGGTACGGGCGACGCCATCGATGCTCCCGAGACGCTCCAGGTGAGCCGGTCCGGCATTGGTCACGACCCCGACATCGGGGCGTGTCATGGCCCCCAGGTATTCGATGTCGCCGGGCTTGCCGCAACCCATTTCGATCACAGCAAAGCGATGCTGCTCACCCAGCGCAGCCAGCGTCAGCGGCACGCCGATTTCATTGTTGTAGTTACCCCGGGTGGCCAGCGTGGGCGCGCTGCGGCGCATGATCGACGCCAGCATGGTCTTGACCGTGGTCTTGCCGTTGCTGCCGGTTATCGCAGCAACGCGCGCGTTCATGGATGCGCGCCAGGCGCCGGCGAGCGCGCCCATGGCCCGAACGACATCGTCGACCACGATTTGCGCGATCGGTGCGTCCACGGCATGCGCGACCAGCGCAGCCGACGCGCCTGCACCCGCGGCATCAAGCACATAGCGATGTCCGTCGACACGTTCGCCGACCAAGGCACAGTAGAGATTGCCATGCTTGAGCGCACGCGAATCCTGCGTCATGCCGACGAATGCACCGGCTTCGATATTCTCCGAAGGCCGGTGCAACCGGCCTTCAACTATTCTTGCTGCGCGCTCGAGTTCGAAGCGGATCATGCGGCCTCCACCAGTGCGCTTCTCACCGCATCGAAGTCGCTGAATTCGATTACGCTATCGCCCAGATCCTGGGTCTGCTCGTGTCCCTTTCCGGCAACCAGTACGCAGTCGCCCATGCCCGTCCCGGCCACCGCGCAGCCGATGGCCTGGCGTCGGTCCGGGATCACGCGCACGCGATCCGGCCTGGCCATGCCGGCCTGGATCTCGCGCAGGATCTTCATCGGATCCTCGGCCCTGGGATTGTCGCTGGTGAGAATTACCTCGTCGGCCAGCGACTCGGCGATGCGCCCCATCATCGGTCGCTTGCCGCGATCGCGCTCGCCGCCGCAGCCGAACACGCAGACCAGGCGCTCATCGGTCACCTGCCGCAGTGTGGCCAGTGCGTTCTCCAGCGCATCCGGGCTGTGCGCATAGTCGATGATCACTCGCTGCCTGGCCGGACCTTCGATGCGATTCATGCGTCCCGGCACAGGATCGAGCCCGGCGACGATCCCGGCGATGTCGCCCACGTTGTAACCCCTGACGGTCAATTCGGCGATCACGATCGCGATATTGCTGGCGTTGATCCGCCCGATCAAGCGACTGGCACAGCACACGCGACCCTCGGGCGTGTTGACATCCATTTGCAGGCCTTCAAGCGTCGCGCGCCGGATAGTGCCCAGCACGTCCGGCCTGCGGGCGGTTTCCAGTCCGTAGCGCACCAGACCCGGCGAATTCTTCAGTTCATCCGCGAGTCGGCGCCCGTATTCGTCATCGACATTGATCAGCTGATGACGGCTGGGATAGTCGGTGAACAGGCGTGCCTTGGCGCGTCCGTAGGCCGCCAGGGAGCCGTGATAGTCGAGGTGATCATGGGCCAGATTGGTGAAGATCACGCTGCCGAAACGCAGACCGGCCAGCCGTTTCTGGTCCAGCGCATGCGACGAGGCCTCGAGCACCACCTTGCCGACGCCGTCGTCTCTCAATCTGGCCAGGGCTTTGTAAAGGGACGGAAGATCGGGCGTAGTGTGGCTGGCGGCAGAAAGCGCGTGCGGCCGGCCGATACCCAACGTGCCGATCATGCCGCCGTTCAGCGCCTGGGCCAGCAACCACGCCACCGATGATTTGCCATTGGTGCCGGTCACTGCCGTCAGATCCAGCTTCGACCCGGGGTCGTCCCAGTAACGGATGCACAGCGTGTGCAGTTCAGCGGCCAGTCCCGGCACTTCGACGCAGCGCGCGCGAATGTCTTCCGGCACCGGCGCGCCGCCGTCGTGCAACACTACTGCCGCCCCGCCATGCAAGGCCGACTCGGCATGTTGCATCCCGTGCCCGCCGGTGCCCTTGACGGCCACGAAGGCGTCTCCCGGCACCAGCCGGCGAGAATCCATGGCCAGCCCGCCGATGGCCAGCGAAGGGATGCGCTCGGCATCGACGAGCCCGTGCAGTATCTGCTCGAGCGACTTCATCGCGAATCTCCGGCCATGGTCATCAACGACGAGACATCGTCCGGCGGCACGTTCATCAGACGGAGCGCGTCGGCCATCACGCGACCGAACAGCGGGCCGGCGACCAGTCCCCCGTAGTAGGCGTCGCCACCCGGATCCTGGATGACGACCACCGCCGCAAGCCGCGGGCGGGTGACCGGTGCGAAGCCGGCTATGCTGGAGACATAACGATCGCTGTAGCCGGATATGCCGACCTTGCGCGAAGTACCGGTCTTGGCCGCAATCCGGTAGCCGTCTATGGCGGCCCGGCCGGCGGTGCCGTCGGGGCCGGTAACCGTCTCCAGCAT
>DATFJJ010000072.1:0-4802 GCA_035269245.1 Wenzhouxiangellaceae bacterium
GCGAATGTTTTCGACGTAGTTGGCGGCTTCGTAGCCGCGGGCGTAGCCGAATCGCGTCTGCGAGAACCAGCGCTTCTGGGTCAGCAGCGGCAGGCGTTCGCGCACGTCCACCCAGCGGTCCGGGTTGCCGCCCTGGCTTTCGGTGAGGATTCGGGCGTCTTCGAGATGCCCGAGGCCGATGTTGTAGGCGGCCAGCGCCAGCCACAAGCGATCGGGCTGGTCGATGCGGTCGGGCAGCCGGTCGATCATGGATTGAAGATAACGCGCACCGCCCAGCGCGCTTTGCTGCGGGTCGTTGCGGTCGTCAATGCCGAGTTGGCGCGCAGTGGGAATGGTCAGCATCATCAGGCCGCGCACGCCGGTGCGCGATACCGCCGATGGGTCCCAGTGCGATTCCTGGTAGCTGACAGCGGCCAGCAGCCGCCAGTCCAGGCCGGTGACTTCTTCGGCCTGCTCCAGCAACGGTCTTACGTCGGGCAGGCGCTGGCGCATCTGCTGCATGAAGGTGAAGGTGCCGACCGGCTCGTAGCCCTCGACATGGCTGAAGTAGCGTTCGCGCAGCCGCGCCAGCGCGATCCCGGTGCGGGGGAGGGTGAAGAATTCGCGCATCTTCTGTACCAGCGTATCGTCGTCGCCCAGCCGGGCGGCCCAGGCCAGGGATTGCTCGTTGTCGATCTCGAACGCCGGCCGCACGGCCGGAAAGTAGCGCCGGTTGAGATCCAGAATGTTTGAATCGACGATCGTGTATTCGATTTCCTCGTCGCTGACGGCTTCGAGCAGATCCTCGATGCTTGCGTTGTCGCGCGTTTCCCATTCGAGACCGTAGCGTTCTCGTAGCGGTTCGAGAAACGTCGCGTAGGTTGTGCCGCCAATGATCGCCAGCCGGCCGTCGGTGAGATCTTCCAGTTCTCGCGGTCGGCGCGATCCGCGGCGGTAGACCACCACCGGCTTGACCGATTCGTAGACCGGGCCGAACCGAACCTGGTGAAGTCGTTCAGCGGTGCGTGACAGATTGGCCGCGACGAAATCGCCCTGGCGACGTGCCAGGGTCGGCAACAGCGCATCGACCGAGGGCAGGCTGAGGACTTCCAGCGGCACGCCGACGTAATCGGCGAAGCGCTGCGCAAGATCGTATTCGAACCCGGCGTCGCCGTTGGGGCCGAGGTAATAGGTGGTGGCGCCATTGATGGTCAGCATTACCAGCTTGCCGCGTGCGTGGATTCTTTCCAGCTCGGTCAGGCGGTGATGGCCGGATGTGGCGATCAGGATGACTGCAAGCGCCAGCAGAATCCGCAGCTGCGGTCGCCCGCGCAGGTGGCGCGGGTGCACGTTGCCTGGATTTTCATGCCACTGATCGGCGTGAGCCGTGCCGTGCACCATGCTGTTACCCGGTCTCGAGATGCGAAGCTATTATGAACACGTTGGGGTCTCAATACATCATTCGCGTGGTCGGGCAAGTCCACGGTGATCTGCTAGAATTTCTCGCTGTTTCCCAGCCTTCAGGTCGCCCGGTCGAGAGACCGCGGGCGGAGATGCCGAGCATGCCAGATTCCACCCCGATCCGTACCCGATTCGCCCCCAGCCCCACCGGCTTTCTCCACATCGGCGGAGCACGGACGGCATTGTTTTGCTGGTTGGCCGCGCGCTCCAGCGGCGGCCAGTTCATTCTGCGGATCGAGGATACGGACCGCGAGCGTTCCACGCCCGAATCGGTGCAGGCGATTCTGGAGGGCTTGGAATGGCTCGCGCTCGACCCCGACGAGGGACCCTTCTACCAGAGCGAGCGCATGCCGCTCTACCAGGCCGCGATCGAGCGCCTGCTCGACGAGGGCAAGGCCTACCGTTGTTATTGCTCGCGCGAGCGGCTGGAGAAACTGCGCGAGGACGCCATGGCGCGTGGCGAGAAACCGCGCTACGACGGCCATTGCCGGCATCTGAAGGAGGCGCCGAAAGGCGTCGAACCGGTCATCCGGTTCCGCAACCCCGACACCGGCGCCGTGGCATTCCGGGATCGCGTGCGCGGACCGATCGAGTTCGATAACCGCGAGCTGGACGACCTGGTGATCCAGCGCACCGACGGTTCGCCCACTTATAACTTCGCCGTGGTTGTCGACGACCTGGACATGCGCATCAACCTGGTGATCCGCGGCGACGATCACATCAACAATACGCCGCGCCAGATCAACCTGTACCGCGCGCTGGGCGCCAAGTCCCCGGAATTCGCGCACGTGCCCATGATTTTGGGCGACGATGGTGCGCGGCTGTCCAAGCGCCACGGCGCGGTCGGCGTGCTGGCCTGGCGCGAGCTTGGCTACCTGCCCGATGCAATGGTCAATTACCTGGCCCGGCTGGGGTGGTCGCACGGCGATCGCGAGCAGTTCAGTCGCGAGGACCTGGTCGAGCTTTTCCGCATCGAGGATGTCAACCGGAAGGCCTCGCGATTCGATACCGAGAAGCTGAACTGGCTCAATCAGTATTACCTGAGAACCGCGTCGGCCGAGCGCGTGGCGCCGGAACTGGACTGGCACCTGCGGCGCATCGGGCTCGACCCGGCAGCGGGGCCTTCGGCGGCCGACCTGGTGCGCGTGCAGGCCGACCGCTGCGAAACCCTGGTCGAAATTGTCGAGCAAAGCCGGCCGTTCTACGCCGATTTCGACGAATTCGAGCCGGGCGCTGCCAAGAAGCATTTGCGTCCCGTTGCGGCCGAGCCGTTGAAGGCGTTGCGCGAGCGTCTGGTTGACGTGGACTGGACGCCGGAGGCGCTGGGCCAGGCCGTGCATGCCACGGCGGAGCTGCTGGATATCGGTATGGGCAAGCTTGGCCAGCCGCTGCGCGTGGCGCTGATGGGCCACGGGCAATCGCCGTCCATTGATCAGACCCTTTGGCTGGTCGGTCGCGAGCGCACTCTGGCGCGCATCGACAAGGCGCTGGAGTTCATCGCCGCGCGCGCTGCGGCAAGCAACTGACGCGCAGCGAAGGCGTCGGGCAGCGGCAACGTTGCGGTAAACTGTCGGCCATGCAAACCGGTCGCGTCATCCAGGAGGTCGAGCAACGCTGCGCGCGTGATCAGCTGCGCCTGACGCCGACGCGCCGCCGCGTGCTGGAGCTGGTATTGGAGGCCGAGGGGCCGGTCAAGGCCTACGACCTGCTCGACCAGTTGAAATCGGAACAGCCCAACGCCGCCCCGCCTACCGTGCATCGCGCGCTGGAGTTTCTGCTGGAGCATCATTTCATTCACCGGCTCGAAACGCTCAATGCTTTCGTAAGCTGCTTTCATCCCAAGCACCAGCACCACGGCCAGTTCCTGATCTGCGAGGACTGCGGCGCGGTGCGGGAAGTGGCCGAGAACCGGTTGTCCGATGACCTGGCCCGGCTCGCCCGCGACGCCGATTTCACGCCCACGCGCCAGGTGCTGGAGGTCTACGGAACCTGCGGCAGGTGCCGGCGGCGGCAAAAGGCCGGCTGAGCTCCGATGTCGCGGCGCGAGAAGCTCTATCACCTGCACGACATCCTGCGCCAGCGGCGCACCCCGGTATCCCGGCAGCACCTGATGGAAGAGCTCGGCTGCAGCCAGGCGACCCTCTATCGGCTGATCGCGGAGCTGCGCGACGTGCTGGGCGCTCCGCTGGAGCAGGATCCGGAAAGCCGACACTACTATTACGACCGCAGCCTGGCCGGCAATTTCGAGCTGCCTGGAATGTGGATAAGCCCGGAAGAGCTGCAGGCGCTGCTGACCGCGCGCCAGATTCTCACCAACGTGCAGCCCGGTCTGCTGCAGGACGAACTCGACCAGCTCCAGCAGCGCATGTCGCAACTGATCGACGCCGAGGGTATCGATTTCTCGGCGCATCCGGAACGCGTGCACATCCGGCACGACGCGGGCCGGCCCGTGCCCGGAAGGTTGTTTGAAGATTTACTGCGCACGCTGTTCGCAGGACGCCGGGTCCGAATCCGCTACCACGGGCGAAGACGCGACGCGGTCAGCGAGCGCGAGATCTCGCCGCAGCGGCTTACGTCTTACCGCGACCGCTGGTATCTGGATGCCTGGTGTCATCAGGCCGAAGGTCTACGAAGCTTTGCCGTGGAGCGGATCACCGAGACCACGCCGCTGCAGGATGCCAGCGAGCAGATCGATGCCGAAGATCTGCACGGGCATTTCGACCAGGCCTACGGGATCTTTTCCGGGCCGGCCGAGCACACCGCGGAAATCCGTTTCTCGGCCGAGGCCGCGCGCTGGGCGGCCGAGGAACACTGGCATCCGCAGCAGCAGACCTCATTCGAGACCGACGGCTCGCTCAGACTTGCGCTGCCGTTCGGCTCGAGCCGTGAATTGGTCATGGACATTCTTCGCTACGGCGCCGATGCCGAGGTGCTGTCGCCCGATTTCCTGCGCGATCGGCTGGCTGCCGAGATCACGCGCATGCAGCAGGCCTATGGGGCCTCAGCCTGAGTGGGTCGCGGACGGCTGTCATGGATTGGTCATATGACATTGTTGTAATTCCAGGGGCCGAAACTGCGTGAGCAAGCCAATGGAAAAGACGATCCTGGTGGTCGAAGACGATGCCGCCATTCGCGACATGATCAGTTTCAATCTCAGGCGATCCGGTTTCGAGGTCATCGAAGCCGGAGACTGCCAGGAGGCCCGTATTCAGGTAACCGACCGCATGCCGGATCTGATTCTGCTGGACTGGATGCTGCCCGACATCAGCGGCGTCGAGTTTGCGCGCAGTCTCGGGCGCGAGGAACTGACCGCAGATATTCCGGTCATCATGCTGACCGCACGCAGCGCCGAAGACGACAAG
>DATFJJ010000073.1:0-7389 GCA_035269245.1 Wenzhouxiangellaceae bacterium
ACCGGTTGCGCGACGGCGATCGGGTCGAGATCTATCGCCCCCTCAAAGTGGATCCCAAGGTCGCCAGACGCATGGCCGCCGAAGCCAAGCGCCGGCAATAGCCTGATTCTGCAGACCGCTAGCCGTCGTCGGGATCGACGGGCGTCGGGACCGGGTCGTTGTCGATGTCCTCGATTTCGCGCGGGGGCAGCACCGGCTGATTGGTGTTCGGGTCGATGATATCGAGTTCTTCGAGTTCGGTGCCCGCAATCTCGGCTTCTTCCATGTAGTTTCCGCTGAAATCCACGACCCGATCATTCTCGAAGTTGATGGTCAGCGTGCGCCGTTCTGCCTTGCCGCCGCGCGGCGCGAACGAGTTGATGTAGTCCCACCGATCGTCATGAAAAGGATTCTGAACGGCCGGCGAGCCCAGCAGCACCATGACCTGGCGTTTGGTCATCCCGGTCTCCAGGCGTTCCATATCCTCGCGGTCCAGGACGTTCCCCTGCTGGATGTTTTGTTTGTAAACTACGTTGCAGCCGGTGACCAGCAGGACCAGGAGCAGGGAAGCGATTCGAAACATAAAACGGGATCATCCGGTAAGCAGTGGGCAAAATGATACAATACGCAGTCCTAAAATCGGTGTTAATCGCATGTCCGAAGAAACACGTGAGCTTCGCAGGGCCGGGCTGAAGGTAACGCTGCCGAGGTTGCGCATCCTGCAGTTGCTGGATGGCGCAACGCAGAAGCATGTAACTGCCGACGACGTGCACCGATTGTTGATCGACCAGGGAGAGGATATAGGGCTGGCGACAGTTTATCGGGTTCTCAATCAGTTCGAGTCCGCTGGATTGGTGCGCAAGCACATGTTCGATGACGGCTCGGGGCGTGCGCCGCAGGCCTGCTACGAGCTCGAGGAAGGTGAGCATCACGATCACATGGTGGATCTCGAGACTGGTGAGGTCATCGAGTTCTACGACGAGGAAATCGAACGACTGCAGGAGCAGATCGCCGCCAAGCACGGCTTCGAGATCATCGACCACGCTCTCGTTCTTTACGTAAGAAAGGATGCAGGCGCAAAAAGGCGCTGAAACAGGCATCCAGCCTCGCCTGGATTTGCTCGTTTTCATGACCAAGACGCGCTTGCTCAAGCAGAACCGAGGCATTCCACAATGACGCGGTCGCGCCCACGCGCCTTTGTTCAGAGGTTCTTCAACATGCTCTCGGCGTGGCGACGGCTTGTTTCGGAGTCTGCGGATCCGAGCATTCGAGCCAACTCGACGATCCGCAGGTCGCCATCCAGACGCTCGATGCGCACCTGCGTGGAAGCGTTTGCAGGTTCCTTTCTGACCCGAAACTGGTAATCGGCGCGGGCGGCAACCTGGGCGAGGTGGGTCACGCAAAACGCCTGCCCGGCCTCGCTGGCCTGCTTGAGGAACCGGCCCACCGAATGCGCGGTCTCGCCGCCGACTCCGGCGTCGATTTCATCGAAAATCCTTACGCGGCCCTCGGCGGTTTCGGCTGCTCCGATGATCATGGCCAGGCTGAGGCGTGACAGTTCCCCTCCGGACGCGACCCGCTTGAGCGGTCGGGGAGATTGCCCAGGGTTGGCGCTGAACAGAATTTCGATGCGGTCCGCACCGCTCGCCGAAACTGCGGCGTCGGGGTCGAAATCGACATCGAACGCCAGCCTGGCATCGGTCATTCCAAGCTGGGACAGCGCCTGCGCGACCTTCTTGCTGATTCCCGTCGCGGCCCGGATGCGTGCTTCGTGAAGCGCCCGGGCCGCCTCGCGCCACGCATCGCGGGCTCGGTCAACTGCCTTTTCAGCCTCGTCGCGGTCTGCCTGAAACTGATCGACGCGCTCCACCCGGTTCGCAAGGTCGGCACGCGCCTTGGGCAGGGCACTGGGTTCCACGCGGTGTTTTCGGCCAAGTGAGATCGCCCGAGCCAGTCGTTGCTCGACCTGCTCCAGACGTGCCGGATCGTTTTCCAGCGATTCGGTTAGGCGCTGCAAGGCGTTCCCGGCTTCGTCAAGGTTGACCTGGGCGGTTTCGATCATTTCCAGTATTTCGGCGATTTCCGGCTCGCGGTCGGACAGCGATTCCAGCGATCGTTTCGCCCTGTGCGCCAGACCGGCCGCCGCGCGCTCCTCTCCGCTAATTGCTTCAAGCGCCTCGGCATAAGCACGCTGCAGTTCATCTACCGAGGCAAGACGCCGCTGGTCGATTTCCAGTTGCTCGAATTCGTTTTCCTGCAGGTCGAGACGATCGAGTTCCGCCAGTTGAAACTGCATCATCTCAGCATCGTCGCTTCCGGTCTCCTCGACCAGCGCTTCAAGCGCCCCCACGGCCTTGTCGTGGCGGCGCGCGCAATCGGCCACCTCTTCGCGCACGTCGTCGGTCAGCTGGCGGTCCAGCCATTGGCGCTGGTAGGCGGGATCCATCAGTCTCTGGTGCTCGTGCTGGCCGTGAATGTCGACCAGCAGCGCACAGAGTTCGCGCAGCTGGCCGACGCTGGCGGGCTGGCCGTCTATCCAGGCCCTGGATGCGCCGTCTGCGGGAATCACGCGCCGCAGCAGCAGGAGCTCGTCGTTTTCGCCCAACGCATGCTCGCGCAGCCAGGCGCGGGCGGGATGATTTCGGGAAAGCTCGAATCCGGCGGTCAGATCGGCCTGCCCGCATCCTTCGGCGACCAGCGTCGACTCAGCGCGGTCCCCAAGCAGCTGGCCCAGCGCATCGATGAGAATGGATTTTCCTGCGCCGGTTTCGCCCGTGATCGCGCCGAAACCCGGCTCGAACGCCAGTTCCAGCCGATCGATGATGGTGAAATTGCGAATCGCGAGCGAGCGCAGCATCTGCTTATGATCCGTTTCGGTTCAGGGGCCATGCCGGCAGCGCCTGGTGCGTTGCCTGGCGTGCCCATTGTATCGGTTGCAATCACCGAATCCGGGCCCCATGTTGGCGAACAACGTCAATTGATACGTTCAGGCGCCACGCCGGTCGCGTGGCGTATCACCAGGAGTCGAAACAGAAATGAACCATGACGACCGCAACGAGGATCGCAAAGAAATCGATGATGCGACCGAAGAGATGAAAGCCGACTCCCGCTCGCCGAACACTGGCGATACCGGGGACGAAGGCCGAGCCGAGCCGGAAGCCGCATCTGGCAACGACGACCCGGCCGGTGGAGAGTCCGGCCGTTCGGAAAGCGAAGAGCTCGCGCGTACGCGCGAGGCGATGCTGCGACTGAAGGCCGAAATGGACAATCGCGAGAAGAGGCTCGAACGCGAAATGGCGAAGTCGCGCAAGTTCGCGCTGGAAGCCGTGATGCGCGACCTGGTGCAGGTGCTCGATTCAATGGATCAGGCGATTTCATCCGCCGATTCAGAAAATGCGCAGGCCGCCTTCGAAGGTTTGGAATTGACGCGCAAGCAGGCGTTGCAGGTATTGACTTCGCACGGCCTGGAAATGCTGGATCCGGTGGGCGAGCGTTTCGACCCAAGCTGGCACGAAGCGATGGCGACGCAGCCCAGCGACGAATTCGAGCCCGACACCGTTGTACAGGTGCTGCAGAAGGGTTATCGGCTCAATGAGCGCCTGATTCGCCCGGCACGGGTAATCGTGGCCAAGTGAATACGACCCGTGATCGCGAAAAAGGTCGGGCAGTACCGATCGGTGCGAGCAGCGAAGGTTTCTCGCTGCCAGCGGTTCGGGCGCACGCGACGGTAGAAAAGGGGTTTGAAATTCGACCGGCCGGGCCCCACTACACAAGCATGAAGACGCGCAACGCTCGGTTGGAAAATCGGCTTGAAGGTCGGTTCAGCAGGTCGCGCAAGAATTTTTTTCAAGAAACGAACTACAGGACTTTAGTGACATGAGCAAGATTATCGGCATTGACTTGGGAACCACCAATTCCTGCGTGGCCGTGATGGAAGGCGGCAAAACACGCGTAATCGAAAACGCCGAGGGCGACCGTACGACGCCGTCCATCGTGGCGTTTACCAAAGACGACGAAGTGCTTGTCGGCCAACCCGCCAAGCGCCAGGCCGTCACCAATCCCGACCGGACGCTCTATGCGGTCAAGCGACTGATTGGCCGCAAGTACTCCGAAAAGGTGGTCCAGAAGGACAAGGACCTCGTCGGCTTCAAGATCATCGAAGCCGACAACGGCGACGCGTGGGTCCAGGTCGGCGACAAGAAGATGGCGCCGCCGGAAGTTTCGGCGCGCGTGCTCATGAAGATGAAGAAGACCGCCGAGGACTACCTGGGTGAGGAAGTCAGCGAAGCCGTGATTACGGTGCCGGCCTACTTCAACGATTCGCAGCGCCAGGCCACCAAGGATGCCGGCAAGATCGCAGGACTCAACGTGCGTCGAATCATCAACGAGCCCACCGCGGCCGCGCTGGCATACGGTCTGGACAAGAAAGGTGCCGACCGCAAGGTTGCCGTCTACGACCTCGGCGGCGGCACCTTCGACGTCTCGATCATCGAGATCGCCGACGTCGACGGCGAGATGCAGTTCGAAGTGCTGGCGACCAACGGCGACACCTTCCTCGGCGGCGAAGATTTCGACAACCGGCTGCAGGACTACCTGATCGCCGAGTTCAAGAAGGATCAGGGTGTCGATCTGCGACAGGATCCGCTTGCGTTGCAGCGTCTGCGCGAAGGCGCCGAACGGGCCAAGATCGAGTTGTCGTCGGCACAGCAGACCGAGGTCAACCTGCCGTACATCACCGCCGACCAGACCGGCCCGAAGCACCTCAACATCAAGGTGACGCGGGCCAAGCTCGAATCGCTGGTCGAAGAGCTGGTCAAACGCTCGATCGAGCCGTGCAAGACCGCGCTCAACGACGCCGGGCTCAAGATCGGCGACGTCAACGAGGTGATCCTGGTCGGCGGCCAGACCCGGATGCCGATGGTGCAGAAGTCGGTGCAGGATTTCTTCGGCCGCGAGCCGCGCAAGGACGTCAATCCCGACGAAGCCGTCGCAGTCGGCGCGGCCATCCAGGGTGGCGTGCTGCAGGGCGACGTCAAGGACGTGCTCCTGCTCGACGTCACGCCACTGTCGCTGGGTATCGAGACCCTGGGTGGTGTGTTTACCAAGGTGATCGAGAAGAACACCACGATTCCGACCAAGGCGTCGCAGACCTTCTCCACCGCCGAGGACAACCAGAGCGCCGTGACCGTTCACGTGCTGCAGGGTGAGCGTGAACAGGCCGCAGCCAACAAATCGCTGGCGCGCTTCGACCTGGCCGGCATTCCCCCGAAGCCCAGGGGCATGCCACAGATCGAGGTCACTTTCGACATGGACGCCAACGGCATCCTGCACGTTTCGGCCAAGGACAAGGAAACCGGCAAGGAGCAGCGCATCGAGATCAAGGCCGGGTCGGGCCTGAGCGAGGACGAAATCGACAAAATGGTTTCCGATGCCGAGGAACATCGTGAGGAGGACAAGCGGTTCCACGAACTCGTTTCGGCCCGTAACAGTGCCGATGCGATCGTCCACTCGACCCGCTCGATGCTCAAGGAGCAGGAAGAAAAGATCGACGACGCTACGCGTCAGCCGGTCGAAAAGGCGATCGAGCAAGTCGAGGAAGCCCTCAAGGGCGACGACAAGGACGCAATCGAGTCGGCGGTCAACGATCTTCAGCAGGCGGCGACGGGGCTTTACCAGGCCGCGGCCCAGGAAGATCCGGCCGCTGCCGCCGAGGCGGCCGATCAGGCGGCGCAGGAGACCGGGCAGGGCGATGAAGACGTCGTCGATGCCGAATTCAGCGAAGTCGACGACGAAGACAAGAAGTAAGGGCTGCCGCATCATGGCAGTCCGGCACGCATCCTGCCGCCTTCCGGGCGGCAGTTTGCATTGCATAGAACAGGCAGTGCATTTTTGACCCGACCGTATCTAAAAAAAGAGCAGTTGAATGAGCCAGCGTGACTACTACGAAGTACTGGGCGTTAGCCGGGATGCATCGGCCGATGACCTGAAGAAGGCCTATCGCCGTCTCGCGATGAAGTATCACCCTGATCGCAATCCCGACGATGACTCTACCCAGGATCGTTTCAAGGAAGCCAAGCAGGCCTACGAGGTGCTCAAGGACGACCAGAAGCGGGCCGCTTATGACCGGTTCGGTCACGATGCGGTCAACGGGCAGGGCGGCGGCTTCGGCGGCGGTGCCGGCGCGGCGGGCTTCGGTGACATCAATGACATCTTCGGCGACATCTTCGGCGACATCTTCGGCGGGGGACGGCGTCGAGGCGGCGGCGCGCGCTCCAACCGCGGCCACGATTTACGTTACACGCTGGAAGTCGACCTGGAAGAAGCCGTGCAGGGCGTTACCCGCGAAATCCGGGTCCCCGGCATCGGCAAATGTTCGAACTGCGGCGGATCGGGTTCGACCAGCGGCAAGATGAAAGTATGCTCCACCTGCGGCGGCGCCGGCCAGGTGCGCATGCAGCAGGGTATCTTCTCGGTGCAGCAGACCTGCCCCGGCTGCGGCGGTTCGGGTCGCGAGGTCAGCGATCCCTGCGAGGCGTGCGACGGTTCCGGCCAGGTTCGCGAGACGCGTACGCTCCAGGTCAAGGTGCCGGCCGGTGTCGATGACGGCGACCGGATTCGCCTGAGCGGAGAGGGCGGTGCCGGCGCGCAGGGCGGAAGCGCCGGCGATCTGTACGTCGACATCCAGGTGCGCCCGCACAAGCTGTTCAAGCGCGACGGCGACCAGCTCTACGCCGAAATTCCCATTCCGGTGACCACGGCTATCCTCGGTGGACAGATCAAGGTCCCGACGCTGGATGGCTCGGTAGCCCTCAAGATTCCCGCCGAAACGCAGACGGGCAAGACTTTTCGCCTGAAAAGCAAGGGCGTGCAATCGGTCAGAAGCCATCGCCCCGGCGACCTGATGGTGCGTGTGGTGTTGGAGACGCCGGTAAACCTCACCCGCCAGCAGAAGGACCTGTTGAAGCAACTGCAGGAAACGCTTGAAGAGGGTGACACCGACAAGCACAGCCCCAAATCGAGAAGCTGGACGGATTCGGTCAAGGATTTCTTCGACCGTATGGGATTATGAACTCGGCGGGCACGCCGCCGGTTCTACTGCGGCGCCGCCAGGCACTGCGCCTGCGCCGTTGCACTCGGTCGCGCGTCCTCGACGTAGCTTTGGCTACGCCTGCGGGGCGCTCGGTCGTGGAACGCCACACTCGCAGCACCTGACGACCCCTCGCTACGAACCGGCGACGTACCCGCCGAGTTGGGAACTCGCCGGAACGCAGGCCTATTCAGTGCGGCGCCGCCAGGCACTGCGCCTGCGCCGTTGCACTCGGTCGCGCGTCCTCGACGTAGCTTTGGCTACGCCTGCGGGGCGCTCGGTCGTGGAACGCCACACTCGCAGCACCTGACGACCCCTCGCTA
>DATFJJ010000074.1:0-4145 GCA_035269245.1 Wenzhouxiangellaceae bacterium
TATCAGGTCCGGGACGACAAACAGGGGCAAGCTCCAACACTGTCGCCCCGGCCTTGAGCCGGGGTCCAGTGGCTTTCTCGGCGGGTAATGACACGACGTTAGTCGGGTTTCGTTTAAATAATCAATAATAAGCTTGTTCGATAAACAACGGCTCCAGGCTGCCGTTCCATTCGTTCTCGTAGCGCTCCAGCAGTACCTCGGCCGGGGTCAGGCCGGTCTTAACGATTCGATGCAGCGGCTGCAGGAAGCCCGTTTCGTCGTCGCCCGCGGCATTGAGGCGGTGGCGGCCGGCAAGACCCTTGTGCGCCAGCGACAGCATGTCGCCGGCGACCTCGCGAACCGATCTGCCACCGATGCGGGCATCGAGGCCGTTGTGCGATACGTCTTCTCGCAGCTGGTGCAGGTCTTCGGAGCTCCAGCCCTTGATCAGTTCCAGACAACCGTCCAGGCTGGACGAGTCGTAAAGCGCCCCGACCCACAGCGCCGGAAGCGCGCACAGGCGTTTCCACGGCCCACCGTCGGCTCCGCGCATTTCCAGGAATTTCTTCAGTCGCACCTCCGGGAAAGCGGTCGTCAGGTGGTCTTCCCAGTCGGCCATGGTCGGGTACTCGCCCGGCAGCGCCGGCAACCTGCCGGCCATGAAATCGCGGAAAGATTGCCCGGCGGCGTCGATGTAGCGGCCTTCGCGGCGCACGAAGTACATCGGTACGTCCAGCATCCATTCGGCGTAACGCTCGAAGCCGAAATCCGGTTCGAGCACGAACGGCAGCTGGCCGGTGCGCTGCGAATCGGTATCGGTCCATATATGGCTGCGATAGCTCACGTAGCCGCTCGGCTTTCCGTCGAGAAACGGCGAGTTGGCGAACAGCGCCGTGGCGATAGGCTGCAACGCCAGCGACGCACGGAACTTGTCGACCATGTCCTGCTCGCTGGAAAAATCCAGGTTGACCTGCACCGTGCAGGTGCGTGTCATCATGTCCAGGCCGAGTGTGCCTACCCTGGGCATGTGGGCGCGCATGATCTTGTACCGGTCCTTGGGCATCCAGGGGATCTCTTCGCGCCTGGCCGTGGGATGGAACCCCAGGCCCAGGAACCCCAGACCCATCGGCTCGGCGATGGATTTGACTTCGGCCAGGTGGGAGTTGACCTCGTTGCAGGTCTCGTGCAGGTTCTCCAGCAGGTCGCCCGAAAGCTCGAACTGACCGCCCGGCTCCAGCGTGATCGAGCAGCCGGCGCGCTTGAGCGCGATGATGTTGCCGTTTTCGAGTTCGGGTACCCAGTCGTAGCGCTCGGCCAGCCGGCCCAGCAACACGCCGATGCCGTTGTCGCCCTCGTAGGGCAGCGGCGCACGGTCGGCCAGCGTGAAGCCGAATTTCTCGTGCTCGGTGCCGATGCGCCAGTTTTCCTTCGGCTTGCAGCCGTCGGCCAGGTATTCCACCAACTGTCGGGTATCGGTAAGGCTCGGGGATGCTTGCGTGGAATCGCTCATGACTCGTGCCGGGGGCGAAAGACCGAATTATCGCCTATCGCCATGCGCTTCGCATGGATGTTCCTGATGCACTTTTTCCATCGGTCGCTTCGGGTGTGTTCCGAACGGCACATGATTCACGGCGGGGTACACTAATCAGCAATGAAGCCCGCCGCGTCGACCAACCCGACACATGCCCGGCTGAGCCGGCGCGCCACCGTCGGCAAACGGCGCGTGCGGGACGTTTGCGCGCGGCTGACGTGCGCGGTGCTGCTTGCTTGGTGCACCTTGGCCGCGGCTGGCGAAATCCACCGAGGTCTGGGTCCTTCGCCGGACACGCTGGATATCCATCGCGCCCAGGGTCTTTCCGCATTCAACCTGCTGCGCGATCTGCACGAAGGACTGCTCACCCGCGATGCCGCCGGCCGCCCGGTAGCAGGCATCGCGCGTAGCTGGCAAGTCTCCGACGACGGGCGAACCTGGAGCTTCGAGCTCGATTCGAACGCTCGCTGGTCCGACGGATCGCCAATCATGGCGGACGACTTCCAGCGCGGTTTCGCGCGCGCGATCGACCCGGCCACCGCTTCGCCCACGGCCGGTTGGCTGGAACCCGTTCGTTCGGTGCGCGTTCTGTCCGACTACCGGCTGCAGATTCGTCTCGAGCGCGCCGTGCCCTGGTTCGAGGAACTGCTGACACTGCCGGTGACGTTTCCCTGGCCGGCCGACGGAAGCGAGTTGTTCAGCGGTCCGTTCTTGCTGGAAGAACGCGTGCCGGGCGCGCGCTTCGTCCTGCGCCGCAACCCGAATTATCGCGAGGCCGGCACAGTGGCTGCGAATGCGGTGGTCTGGCACGTGACCGAAGACCCCTCGGCCGAACTGGCGCGGTTTCGCGCAGGCGAGCTGCACATCACCGAAGCCGTGCCGCCGGGTCGGCTCGATTGGCTCAAGCGCGAGCTTGGCGATTCGCTGCGCATCGCGCCGTATCTCGGCAGCTTCTACCTGGTCTACAACCTGCGCCGGGCGCCGTTCGAAAACAGTCCCGAACTGCGCGAGGCGCTGTCGCTTGCGATAGACCGCGAGATCATCACCGACCGGGTGCTGGGGACGGGCGAACTGCCGGCCTGGCGGCTGGTACCTCCTGGCCTGGAAGGCTGGCCCGACCAGCCTCCGCCCGAAGCGCGCATGTCGCGGGGCGAGCAGGTAGACCGGGCGCAACAGCTGCTGGCACGCGCCGGCTATGGGCCAGGCCGGTCGCTGACCGTAGAGCTCCGATTCAATTCCTCGCTCGCCCACCGCCGGCTGTCGGCGGCCGTGGCGGCGATGTGGAAGCAGCACCTCGGTATCGCCACCCGGCTGGTCAACGAGGAGTGGAAGGTGTTCGTCACCAACCGCCGCCACGGCCGCATCACCCAGATCGTCCGCGGCGGCTGGATTGCTGACTGGGCCGATCCGGGCAACTTCCTCGGCAATTTCCACTCCCAGAGCCCGCTGAACTATGCCTTCCTGCGAGATTCCGGTTTCGACGCGCTGATGGACCGAGCCGAAAGCGCGCGCGGCGAAGCTCGTACCCGAATTCTCTGGAAGGCCGAGGAACTTCTGCTGGACCGCAATGCGATCATCCCGCTGTACTACTATGTGTCCAGGCACCTGGTGCGTCCCGAAGTCTCGGGATACGAGAACAACCCCATGGATATTCATCTTTCGCGTTATTTGAGTTGGACGCCCGCAAAACGCTGATGCCGATCGCCCGCTTCAATAATCTTGCGGCGGCGGCCATGATCGCCCTGTTCCTGGCCGGATGCGACGGAGACCGCGAGCAAGCGGCGCCGCAGTCGATCCGGCTCGCCGAACCCGTGCCGGTTGCACTCGATGCGTTCGGGCGGCCGGATCCGGAAGTTCTGGCCCAGCGCCAGGAACTGCACCGGGGTAACGGCGAAGAGCCCCAGACGCTGGACCCGCACCGCGCCGAGGGCGTGCCCACGGCGAACATCCTGCGCGACCTGTTCCAGGGTCTGGCCACTACCGCACCCGATGGGCGCATCGTGCCCGGGGCAGCCGGGCGCTGGGACATCAGCCGCGACGGCATGACCTACACCTTTTACCTGCGGGAGGACGGTCGCTGGTCCAACGGTGATCCGGTCACCGCCGAAGATTTCGTGTTCGGCTTCCGCCGTTCGGTCGACCCGGACACTGCGGCCGTCTACGGCCGCATGCTGATGCCCATCGAAAATGCCCAGGCCATCCTGGCCGGCGACCAGCCGCCCGAGAGCCTCGGCGTCGAGGCTCTCAACGAGCGCACCGTTCAGATTCGGCTGGACGACCCCACGCCGTATTTCCTCGGCCTGCTCACGCACGCGTCCACGTACCCGGTGCATGCGCCCAGCCTGGCCGCGCACGGCGATGATTTCGTGCTGCCGGGCAATCTGGTATCCAACGGCGCGTTCCAACTCGTGGAATGGATGCCGCGCTCGCGCCTGGTGCTGGATCAAAATCCGGACTATCATTCGGCCGACCGGGTCATCCTCGAGCGGGTGGTGTATTACCCGATAGAGGACGAGAACACCGAGTTCCAGCGCTTTCGCGTCGGCGACCTGCACTGGACCGACCAGGTGCCCAGCAACCTGTTCGGCTGGCTGAGCATCAACCTGCCGCAGGCGCTGTCGGTCTCGCCCTGGTT
>DATFJJ010000075.1:0-8221 GCA_035269245.1 Wenzhouxiangellaceae bacterium
AGTCAACCAGCCCGCGCGGCAAATATCGTGTTCATCACTCGCAATCGTTGAAGCGAGTCGGAGTATCACACTGATCGGGCACTAAAATCGTCTGGCGTCAGACTGGCTTTCTGGTTGACTTTCAACGGAAAACGAAAGAAAATACCGGGCTTGCCTGTGGCTACGTAGCTCAGCTGGTTAGAGCACAGCACTCATAATGCTGGGGTCGGTGGTTCAAGTCCACCCGTAGCCACCATTCATCCCCTCGACGATTCCATGCCCTGTGTTTTCCCGGACCGATCCGTTCGGACTTTGCCTGGCATATTCAACCGACCAGTTCGGCCGGCCCCGTCACCGGTGCTTCTCGGCATACAGCTGAAGAAACTCATCAAGCATTTCCGGCGTGATCCGGTAAGGGTTGAATTCCCCGACGCCGTGCCGGTCCAGCAGTTCAAGCAGTTGCCGTCGCATGCTGACGTAATTCATGCTGTTTTCCGGGAACAGCCGCCGGTTGATAGATTCGACGAGCAGCAGCTTGGAATTCTTGTGCCTGACGTCTTTGAAGTTTCGCCGATATATGGATTCGACGGCTTCGCGAGGACCTTCCAGGCACTGCAGGAAATAGCGATTCCCGTAATGGAAAATGCCGCCGACAAGGTTATCCGCCTGCGTTCTGGGCGCCGGGTACATGATTCTGGAAATCTCGAGTTCAACCCCCCTGGGATCTGCCCAGCTGGAAAAGTTGGCTTCGCTGCAGAACGCAACCCGCAGCATCGCGTCGGGCGCGTAGTCTTCGAACGCTGTCATGTAGTCGCAGAATCCCTCTTTTCGCGAAAACATATTAGCACCGCCGAATTGAGCGGCGGGCGCGCCTGATCAACTCTCCCAGCGGACTTCACCGGCGCAGACCGCGACAGCGTCGCCGCCGATCGCCAACGATTCGAACCGGCCCGACCGGACTTCGAACCGAACCCTGATCCGCGCCGGTCTTCCCATCTCGATGCCCTGCTCCACCCACCAGTCGTAGCTGCCGTCCGCAAGCTCACCGGAGGCCATCAGCTGGGCCGGCAGTCCGGCGGCAGCCGATCCGGTCGCCGGATCCTCCGGGACGCCGATATGCGGACCGAACATCCTCACGTGCCAGTCGGCACCCGAACCCGGGGCAGCGGGCGCATAAAGGAGAACCCCGCATGCATCGTCCAGACTCAGGGCATCCCATGCCGCTGTGTTCAACCGCGCATCCTTTACAGCCGCGAGCGGTGCGGCAGCATAGAAAAAATCGATCCCCGCGCCGCAGCGCCGGGGCATGTGGCTTTCGGTCGCGACACTACCCTCGGGAAGACCCAGCGCGGCTTCGAGGCGCAGCGCGTCCGGCCCGTCGGCGCGAACGGCCGGCAGATTGGGATTTTCGAATTCAGCGTGCCAGACATCGCCTTGTCCCGCGACCCGCACCCGAAACCGGCCCGCCGGCAACTCGAGCACCATTTCATCTGACTGGCCTCTCTGACGGGCGATCGCGGCGGCCGCGCCCACCGTGGGATGACCGGCAAAGGGCAATTCGCCGCCGGGTGTAAATATGCGAAGCCTGGCAATACAGTCGGCAGCCCGCGGCGTCAGCAGAAATACGCTTTCGGAATAGTTGAATTCGCGCGTAATTCGCAGCATTGCGTCGCCGGACAGCACGTCGGCACCGAAAATGACCGCCAGCGGGTTGCCTGCGAACCGGCGATCGGTAAATACATCCCAGGTCTCGTATCGAAGCGTTTCGTCCACCGATGACTTTTCCCGTTCAGAAGAATCGACCGAATTCTCGCACGCCCGGAACCGCGGAATCTCTGAACAAGTCTCCATATATATTTCCCCCATTCCGGCCAAACAGGCGTATAGTGTCGGAAGCTGCAGAACACAGCAGTGGTTGATTTTGACCGTATTCGCTAAAGACTACCCTTCAATCTCCTCCATTTCCTGAATTCACGCGCTGTCAAAAGCGCACCAGCAGCACATCGGGCACCGCCATTTCGGCAACCCGGTTTACACACCAATTGAAAGAGTAAAGAAACAATGGCTACTACCACTGGCACAGTGAAATGGTTCAACGATGCGAAGGGTTTCGGTTTTATCTCGCAGGATGACGGCGGCAAGGATGTATTCGTGCATTTCAGCGCGCTGACCGGTTCGGGCTTCAAGAGCCTTGCCGAAGGTCAGAAGGTCGAGTTTGAAGTGACCGACGGCGCCAAGGGCCCGCAGGCTTCGAACGTCGTCACGATCTGATCGCGACCGACTGAAAGCTGTATGAAGAACCCCGCTCCGTGCGGGGTTTTTCTTTTTAATTGGCATCGAAATACCTGCACTATCCGATGCGCGCCGGCCTGTCGGCCGGACAGGGCGTCAGCCGGCAAATCCGCTGCATTCCCGCGACAGCCCGCCTGACGAGGCATCGAAATATCTGCGGCATTCGATGCTCGTCAAATTCGCTATGCTGTGCATCCGGCCAAACAACTCAGCTTTATGGAAGACACCGCACAAATCGCAGCTACCGTCCTGGCATTGCTGGACCTGACCCGGCTCGAAGACGATCCTGACGACAGCACGGTGAGGGCCATGTGCAAGCGTGCCGATACGAGCTTCGGCCACCCCGCCGCGGTGTGCGTGTATCCGCGCTTTATTTCCGCAGCCCGTGAAGCGCTGGACGAAAGCGGGCTCTCGGAACGGGTCGCAATCGCGACAGTGGCCAACTTCCCGGATGGCGGCAGCGAAACCCGCCTGGCTTTGCTCGAGGTCGAACAGGGCCTCGAGCGAGGCGCCGACGAAGTGGACGTGGTGTTTCCGTGGCGCGCGCTGCCGGCCGGTGACGAAGCCGTCGGCGCCGATCTGGTCGCCGAGTGCAAGGCGATTTGCGGCGCGCGAAAACTCAAGGTCATTCTCGAATCCGGAATGCTGCCCGATGGACATACCGTCCGGCGCGCCAGCGAGATCGCGATCAATGCCGGCGCGGATTTTCTCAAGACCTCGACCGGCAAGGTCGCGGTCAACGCCACGCCCGGGGCGGCCCGAATCATGCTGGAGACCATTCGCGACAGCGGCCGGCCGGTGGGCTTCAAGGTTTCCGGCGGCGTGCGTACGCTCGCCGACGCCCGGCAATACATGCAGATTGCCGAGGACATCATGGGCCCCGGCTGGGTCTCGCCGGCAACCTTCCGCATCGGCGCCTCAGGATTGCTGGATGCGCTGCTGGCTGAGCTCGAACGAGAATGATGCCGGTCGAGCCGCCCCCATCCTGGCCGTCCCCCGCAAGCAGGGGAGGGAAATTCTTCGATTCGCCGAACGGCCAATTCGTTCAGCCCTCCCCTGCTCGCGGGGGAGGGTTTGGGTGGGGGGAAGTTCCAGGCTGATGCTGCCCCAGGAAATCATCCGAAAAAAACGCGACGGCGGCATTCTGGATCAAGATGAAATCCGCGAATTCGTTGCCGGCATCACCGACGGCAGCGTGGCCGACGAGCAGCTCGGCGCCTTCGCCATGGCGGTGTTTCTCAACGGCATGAATCGGGAAGAATGCGTGGCGCTTACGCTGGCCATGCGCGATTCGGGTCGGATCATGCGCTGGTCCGACATGGACTTGCCGGGCCCGGTATTGGACAAGCACTCCACCGGCGGCGTCGGCGACTCGGTTTCACTGATCCTGGGTCCGTGGGTGGCCGCCTGCGGCGGTTTCGTCCCGATGATTTCCGGACGCGGACTGGGACACACCGGCGGCACGCTGGACAAGCTGGCCAGCATCCCCGGCTATGATCCCTTCCCCGACCGGGATCGGCTTGCACGAATCGTCAGAAAAGACGGCGTGGCCATCATCGGGCAAACCGACGACCTGGCGCCGGCCGATCGGCGCTTCTACGCGGTGCGCGACGTAACCGCGACGGTCGAATGCACGCCGCTGATCGTTGCCTCCATCCTCTCGAAAAAACTCGCCGCCGGCCTCGATGCGCTGGTCATGGACGTCAAGACCGGCAGCGGCAGCGTCATGGGCGCCGAATCGCGTTGCGAGGAACTTGCCGAGACCATCTGCGATGTGGCCGCAGCGGCCGGCACGCCGACCTCGGCGCTGATTACCGACATGAACCAGGTGCTCGCGCGCAACGCCGGCAACGCGCTCGAAGTCGCCGAAGCCATCGAGATTCTTCGCGGCGAGCACAGCGAGGGCCGGCTGCTGGAGGTGACCCGGGAACTGGCAGCCGAAATGCTGTTGGCAGGCGGCTTGTTCCGTGCGCGCGAAGAGGCACTGGATGCCCTCGACAGGAGCCTCCAGGCCGGCCATGCGGGGGAGCGGTTTCAATCCATGGTGTCCGCGCTGGGCGGGCCGGACGACCTGCTGGATAGCTACAGCCGGATTCTGCCTGCAGCGCCCGTAGTGCTGGACGTGACGCCCCCCGAGCCCGGTTTCATCCTGAAAATGGATGTCTACCAGGTTGGTATGACCGTGGTCGAACTCGGCGGCGGCCGGACACGCAGCGATCACAAGATCGATCTCGCGGTGGGCCTGGAAAACATTGCCGGCATCGGCGAACGGGTCGACGCCAACCGGCCCGTCGCACGCATCCACGCGCGCAGCCACGACCAGGCCCGGCGTGCCGCGGCCCGGCTGACGGCCGCGATCAGGCTCACCGACGCGCCGACAGACCGGCCGCCGTTGATCCACCGCATCATGAATGCGCAGCAGCCCCGACACGAAAACGAGAATTTAGTACCGTGACCCATAGATTTCGAAGCAACCAGCGAGTCGCTGAGCGCTCAGATGCAAGACGCGCTGGCGCCGGAATGGCAGGCCCCATTTCAAGCCAGCGCAACGCCGCAGATGGCCGCTCAGCGGCTGGCCCGAAGGGAGCCCCCCGGATGCACCGGGACGGCGTTGCAGCGCTTGCCAAGGGCTGGGCCATTGCCCGCGCGCTGCGCCTGATCCCGGCACATCCGGGGGGCTCTGGTTGTTCCGAAATCTATGGGTCACGGTACTAGCATCGTGACCCGCATCGAACCGGAAATCCTGGAGTCCCTGATTCGAACCCGGGAAGCCGCCTACGCGCCGTATTCCGGATTCGGCGTCTCGGCGATTGCCGTTTCGTCCGACGGCCAGACTTTTGCCGGGTGCAACGTTGAGACTGCGCACTTCAAGAGTATCTGCGCCGAGGCATCGGCACTCTCGGCCATGATCAGTTCAGGCCGGCGCGAACTGGCGGCCATCTACATCCTGGGTACCGGTGAGGCGTCCTGCCCGCCCTGTGGCGACTGTCGTCAGCGCATCCACGAGTTTGCCCGCCGCAACACTCGAGTGATTCTGGTCGACGAAGCGGGCCGGGAAGTCCAGAACTACACCATCGATGAACTGTTGCCGAATGCGTTCGGGCCCGATAGTCTGGCGACGACCTGACGCCGGCTGGACCTGACTTCACATTGACCTGGCCACCGGAGATGACCCAGATGTACCAGACGATCAAAATCGCGCTTCTACTGACAATGACCACGCTGGCCCTTGGGGCCCGAGCCGATACCGAACGCCGGGGGCTGAACGCCATGGACACCGACACCGCTCGTAGATTTGCCCAATTGGCGCTTGACTGCGTCGAGCGCGAATACCCGAATCTGATCCACCACGTGATGAGCGGCGACGACGATGTCGGACCGCCGCGCGAACTGACGCCCGCGTTTTACGGGTGCTACGACTGGCACTCGGCGGTCCACGGCCACTGGCTGCTGGCCCGCCTCGCTCGACGTTTCCCCGACAGCGACTTCGGAAACAGCGCGATCGAAGCGTTGGGACGAAATCTCGTTCGTGAGCATCTTCTGGCCGAGGCTGCTTACGTGGCGGACCCGGCGCGGGATGGCTTCGAGCGACCCTATGGCCTGGCCTGGCTGCTGCAATTGATCGCGGAGCTTGACGAATGGGGCGAATCGCCCGCCGACCAATGGCGCGAATGGCTGGAACCTCTGGAATCGCTTGCCGTTCAGCGGCTTGCCGAATGGATTCCCAAGCTCGCTTACCCGATTCGCATCGGCGAGCATGATCAGACCGCATTTGCCTTCGGCCTGGCCTGGGATTACGCCGCACAGGTCGGCAACTCGGAGTTCCGGCAACTGCTGGCCGATGCCGGCCGGCGTTTTTACGCCGACGATCGAGATTGTCCGCTGGGCTACGAGCCCTCCGGGCACGACTTCGTGTCACCTTGCCTGGCCGAGGCCGACTTCATGCGACGCATCATGTCCAGCGAGCGTTTTTCCGAGTGGCTGACCGGCTTTCTGCCGAACATCGGTGAATCCGGCTGGCTCCCGGTCGCGCGCGTCACCGACCGCAGCGACGGCAAGCTGGCCCATCTCGACGGGTTGAATCTCAGCCGCGCCTGGATGCTGGAGGGCATTGCTTCTGCCCTGCCCGCCGGCGATTCAAGGCGTGATCCTCTATTGGCGACTGCCCGGCATCACGCCGAGGCCGGGCTGTCAGGCGTGAGCAATGCGCACTACGAGGGTGGCCACTGGTTGGCAAGCTTCGCCGTTTACCTGGAAACCCGAAGAGGTATCACCCCGCCCGACTGACCGATTGCGAACATCGGCCTGCTCGATGCACCGGACACAGACGCCTGGATTCGGTTGCCACCCGCCTGGTCAGGCGCCGATGGTTCAGCTTTCTAGATGCGCATCGGCCACAGGCATGCGACCTTCAGCGAGATCCGCGCAGAACTGGACGGCTTTCTTCGAATGGAAAAGGAGGATGACGTTGATCCGGGGGTCGTCTGCGTGAGCGCTCGGAATCAGGAGTGCGCAGACTCGCGCACGCCAGACGCCTAAGCCTTTGCACTCCTTCCCCGCCAGACCCACCCGTATCGCCGGTCCTCGCCGGTCAGAAGGTATTCGAGAATCCGGTCATTCTCGAGCGCTGAGCGCACGATCAGGGCGGCACCGTTGCGACCCGCAAGCAGGATTCTATCGCCGAGTTCGAGTGCGAAGTCGTCGCCGGGGCAAAGAATATCCCCGTCGTCCCGGCGCACCAGGACTGCCTCCAGCGAAAGCCTTCGGTCGCGCTGCTGCGGATCGCGCAACAGCGTCGATACCGGCACTCTGACCCCGGCGTCCAGCGCGCGCGCAATCGCCGGCGCGCGTTTGGCACTGATCCGGCCGCCGGTGAACTCCGGCGGATGCCCGGACTGGTGTTTCAGCAGCCTCGCCAGCAGGTCGCGCGCAAAATCATTGTCGCGCGCCAGCATCGCCGAGAGAAACGGCTCGACCAGGGAAGAACTGACGCGACAGAGCATGTAACCGGCAATCACCTGGCTGGGCTGAGCGATGAAATCCGGCTCGGCCGCACGAAACAGCGCGTGTGCCGAATACCCGTTTTCCAGCGTGGCCAGGAACAGCTCCGGATTGAGCTCTCGGGCGGTGATCAGGATCGACAGGTTGTCGGCATCGTCGCTGGTCGCCGCCACGATACCCGCCGCGGCTTCGACCCCCGCCTCGCTGAGGGTCTCGGCGTCGGTGCCGCGCCCCGCTACCGTACCCGACGGCCGGCCCGGCCCTTCCGGGTTGGGATCGATTACAGTGACCGACATACCATGTTCCTCGAGCAATTCGGCCACTGCACGCCCGGCCTGCGAGAAACCGCAGACGATCCAGTCGCCCGCAGGCACCGGACGTGGCGACGCCAATCGCGCGCCCGGACCGGACGAAATCCAGTGATACAGCCGGAACAGATCCGGCCTGGTGATTGCCAGCGCCAGTCGGCGAAGGTATTCCTCGACCGGATTGACCACGTAATCGGTCTCGAACGAACGCATGTTCGCGGTAGCCGAATCCGAGCGCGCGCGCGCGTGCACGACAACGCTGTGATTGAGCAGCTTGGCGCTGATCGCGACCTTCAGATTGGTCTTGTCATTTCCGGTCACCGATATCACACCGGCACACCACCGGTTGCGCAGGCCGGCCTCGACCAGGTTGTCGGGCTTTTGCGCGTCCATGCTGAACGAGGTCACCGAAGCGCCCAGGTCCTCGACCTCCAGCGTCTCGATCTTGTCGCGGTTCTTGTCGACGACCACGACCGGGTGACCGCGCGCACTCAAGGCGCGCACCAGGATCTGTCCGGTATCACCGTAGCCGCAGATCAGAAAAAAGGGGCGGCTCATCGCCCGTACGCCGCGTGACTGCCGGGCGCGCCGAAGCGCGCTGCGATAAATGGGGTCCTGCATCAGCGAAATGATCGAGCCGA
>DATFJJ010000076.1:0-5033 GCA_035269245.1 Wenzhouxiangellaceae bacterium
CCTTGAAAATCAACAACACCACAGCGGTCATTGCACCCAGACCGCTGAACAGGATCACCGGAGATTTGCCGATCAGGAAGGCAACGGCGAAGATCAATGCGACCGTGGTTCCCACAAGCTTCAGGCTCTGGAAAATGCCGCGCAGAGGCAGCTTGACCGCCGAGCCGGCCGATCGCGAGATTTCCTCTACGGCGTCGAGAAGCGAGAACAGTGCCAGTAGCGAGAACAGAATGATCCAAAGGTGCGTGAGCGCCTCGATGAACTGCAGAGTCAGCGACTCGGCGTCCAGAAATGCGCTGGCCATTGCGAACACCACAACGCCCTGCAACGCCAGCGCCAGTCGGCTGAACAGCTTGTGCCCGGAAAACGCGCGCTGCCAGACGGAGCGACCGGATCGGCGGGCGCGGCTCAGGAAACGCGCCACGATTCGGTGCAAAATCACGTGCAGCACGGACGATGCGATCACGATCAGTCCGATCACGACCAGGAAATACGCATACTCGGTATCGGCCAGGCCGAGTATTTCAAGCCATTTCAGCAATTGTTGTTTCACGACGCCTCAGTCAAATGCTTTGTGGAATTGCCACAAGCATAACAAGCCGACGTCCAAGGTCCTTGCCGGCGCCATGCCCTATGGTCTCGGATATTCGGCAATGAAATCGATTTGTTCGATCGGATTATCGATCGCGGCGGCCTGCCGAAGAATTTACGATTGCTGGGCAAGCTGTTCGGTTCACGCGGCGGCGGAGTTGAACCGCACGACGAGACCGTTAGCGGACTGCCAGTATCCGCGTCGGTCCGGATCCCCGGTCGGGGCCGGCCAACCGAATGGCGCGTGGCCGGCGCTGTTGAGCGCCTCGAAGGTGCCCATGGCCCGCTTGCGGATCAGGCACCGGTCTTCGGGGAATTTGGAAAGCGCCACCGGGAGGTCATTGGCCGGCACGCTGAAGTGATCGCTCCAGAATTCGACCATGCGCTCGAACAACTGGCGCGGTCTGAACGTGCGCCGAATAAGCGTTGCGACCAGCGGGACGCGCCGGGTGTGCCGAAATTTTCGTCTTCGACCACATGGTCTTAAAGCTCCTGGCGGCTCACCGCGAGGGTGGGCAGGATAGACTGGAGCACGGCTTCCGGCTCGCTGTCGTCGCTGGCCTCCTTGTTGGGTTGCGAGTCGACGAAACCCTCGTGTCCAGGCGCCTCGACGGTCTGCATCCGTCTGCGATTGGCGACATAGGTAATGCGGCTGGCCAACCGCACGAGGCCTCAGAATCGGGAAGTGTTCATCTCGGATTCTCTCTGGCGTGCGCCGCGAAACCGGAAATGGGCATGTGCATTTCCGTTGAAACGAATTCGGGCTCGATCGGTTGATCCGCGAGCGCAGCACCGTGACTGCACGGATCCACCCTAGAGTCCGCCGGCGAGGGATTGCAAGCCTGGTCGATCCAGGTCCAGGCCGCCTTGGGCCGGTTCCGTATGCTGCCATCGATTCCGCAAACCGCGAGGGATCTGGCGGGATGTATCGGCAGTAGGATTACCTGTCGCCATGCTCGGTCGAAATATGCCTCGACATGGTATTCGCAAACTGCTGATAAACAAATAGATCCTTATAATGGCGGTATGGGGCTTCAAAATCACCGAATGGAAAACGATTCCGGGCTGACGTGGAAAATCTGAGGAAAGAAATCATCGAATTGGTCGAGTCGCGCGGTCATGTCGATACCGCAGCGTTCGATCGATTGCGCTTGTCGCATTCGGCCAGCCCGGTCGAGATCGCCGGCGAGCTCGATCGCGTACTCACAGCCGATCCGCGCCTGGCCGCCAAGCATCGTCTGGCTGGCGAAGTGCTGGCGCACGCGAGATCCTCGGGCGCGGATTCCTTGTCCTGGTTGAACGATTATCGGGATCGCGCCATTGCACTGGGATGGAAACGAGCCGATCTGGTCGCACTCGCGGAGTTGGAAAGACCGCCGCGTAAGACGGCAGCCGTCGAAAGTGAAACGCAATCCGTCCCGGCTCGCCGAGACGATGCCGGCGAAGCCGCGGATGACGACGAATTTCCGGTCAAGCAGATGGTTCTGGGCGTCGCAGCTATCGTGATTGCGCTCGTTATCATGGCGGTGGTGTTTCTCGGAGATGGATCGACTCGCGTCAATCCGGCCGAGCAGTCGGCCTGGGCCCGCGCCGAGGAAAGCGCCTCTGCTCAGGGCTACCGTAGCTTCATCGACCAGTGGCCGAACAGCAGCCGGATCGAGCAGGCGCGAGATCGGCTTGCGTCTTTGATCGAGCGTCAATCCGCTGCGCGCGAGCAGGCGGCGAGCGATCAGCGTGCGCTGGTTCGCCAGGCCCAGCGCTACCTGGAGATACTCGGGTACGAAGTCGATGCGTCCGGCAACCTGGACGAGGCCACGGCGCTGGCTATAACAGCATTTGAGGAAGACCAGGGTTTGCCGGACCGCGGCGTTGTGGATCCCGGTTTTCTGCGGTCGTTGGAAGATGCATGGCACATGGCCGAGGACGATATCTGGCGCCGGGCGCAGACGGAGAGCACGACCGCGGCCGTCACGCGTTATCTGAGGGCCTATCCCGAGGGGCGCCACACTTCAGCGGCGCGCGAGCGCATCGAGCAGCTTCAGAGCGTCGCGGAGCGCCGCGAACTGATCGAATCGATTCAACGCGAATTGGTTCGCCTGGGTCGCGATGTCGAGATCAGCGGCGTGGTCGATGCACGCACGGCCGACGAGGTTCGCGATTATCGTGAATCCAATTGGCAGACGCTGGATGGGCCGCTGGACCAATCCTTGCTGGCGGCCTTGCGCGATCTCCAGCGTTGGCCGCCGCAGCCGGGTGAGACTTTCGTCGATTGCCCTTCGTGTCCGGCGATGGTTGTAATTCCTGGCGGTGACTTCGTGATGGGCAGTTCGCCCGATGAACTGCTTCGCTCATCCAGCGAGGGGCCGCAGCGCCGCGTGACCGTGCCGCGCTTCGCGCTGGCGCGCACGGAGGTGACATTCGACCAGTACCGCCGTTGTGTCGAGGCCGACGCCTGCAGCTACCTGCCGCCGGACGAAGGCTGGGGACAGGATGATCGGCCGGTAATCAACGTCAGCATGGAAGATGCCAGTACGTACGTGCGCTGGCTGTCGGACGTCAGCGGTCGCCGTTACAGACTTCCCAGCGAAGCCGAGTGGGAATACGCCGCCCGCGGCGGCACCGCCACGCGATTTCATACGGGTGATTGTCTCAATTCGCTGCAGGCGAATTTCGATGCCCGCCTGCCGAGCGGCGACTGCCCAGAGGGTGCACAGGTGGGCAAGACCTTGCCGGTGGGCAGCTTTGCGCCCAACCCGTTCGGGCTGTTCGACATGCTGGGCAATGTCCAGGAATGGACACTGGATTGCTGGAATCCGAGCTATGAGGACGCGCCCACTGACGGTAGCGCCTGGATAGAAGGCGACTGCAGTCGTGCCGTGCTGCGCGGTGGCTCGTGGCGCAACGCCGAAGGCAAGCTGCGCTCGGCCAGCCGCGCCCGCCCCTCGGGGACCTTTCACAACGACCACACCGGCTTTCGTCCGGCGCTATCACTGGAACCCTGACCGCCGCCACTCAGCTTCTCCTGATTGCATTGTCAGTCGCTCGACGGTCAACGCAAGCCACGCCTGCCCGGATTGTCAGAGGCTCTATCATCAGTGAAGGCTCCAACCACGATACTGGATTTTGATGAACAATATTTTTCGCTCGAGGTGCTGGATAGCGGCCGGTTTATTGCTGTTCTCGTCGTTGGCCTCGGCTGATCGATGCGAGCCGCCGCGGATCGGGCTGGCGTTGGGTTCCGGAGGCGCCGGAGGCCTTGCGCATATAGCAATGCTGGAGGTGTTCGAGGAACTGGAACTGAGACCGGCAGCGGTCGCCGGTACGAGCATTGGCGGGATCATAGGCGCATTGCACGCTGCGGGCCTCGAGTCGTCCGAGATTCGGCAGCTGTTCCACGAATTCGGCGATTCGGCGCTGAACCCGTTTTCCGGGTTGCTGACGGACAACGGCGCCCCCGGCTTGCAGGAAATGGTGGAAATCGATCTTGCCAACGGCAGTTTCATAGATTCGTCCGGCTTCATCGAATTCATTGCCGGAAAGTTCGATGCGCGCAGCTTCGCCGAACTGGATACGCCGCTGGCCGTCGTGGCCACCGACTACTGGACCGGAGAGGCCTACGTTTTCCGTGAGGGTGATCTGCTCGCCGCGGTAAAGGCCAGCATGGCCGTGCCGGGCGTCTTCGCCCCGGTAGAGTTTGGCGACAGGCTGCTGATCGACGGCGGGGCATCCAACCCGCTCCCGCTGGACATGCTTCAGGACGTCGATATCGTGGTGGCCATCGACGTCTCCGGCACTCGGCGCGAGGCCCGCGACGGCAAGCCGAACATTACCGACCTGCTGTTCAGCACCTTCGAGATCATGCAGCAGTCCATCGTGCGCGAAAAGGCCGAGCACACGGTGCCCGACATCTACATCAAGCCCGATCTGCCCGGAATCCGTTTGCTGCACTTCGATCGCGTCGACCGGATCGTCGAACTGGCGAAAAGCGGCGCCGAGAAACTCAGGGCCGAACTGAAAGCGTTGCCCGAATGCCGTTGAAACGTCCGGCCGTCATTCGAGCGTCATAGAGCTGGCAGCGCGCCGCCCCACTTCCTGGCGGCTGAAGGGTACCGGCCAGGGTTCGCCTGAAAGGAAGTCGCCCAGCTGATCGCCGAAATGCCGGCTCAGCGGGTGACCGGACTGGCCCATGGTGAGGTTGAGGGTGAAGGCATCGGGGTCGGACCAGTCCATCACGAAGCGCATCGAGGCGCCGGCGCGCGCGGTCAGCTGGACCGAATCATTATCGAAACTGTGGTAGGTCACGTTCAGGCTGCCCGGGCCGCCGCCGATTGGAATCGGGCCCCGCGAAAGATCAAGCCAGGCATCCAGCAAACCGGCCTGCGCCAGCGGATGGGCGATGGTCAGCGTCTGGATGGCGCCCAACGGGCGGATGCCGTGCCTCA
>DATFJJ010000077.1:0-3899 GCA_035269245.1 Wenzhouxiangellaceae bacterium
CAGAAACACCACTTGCCCGGCCTGGTAGGTTGATACCGCAACGCTCAGCCGGCCCTTTTCCAGCAGCGTCAGAAAGCTGTTGGAAAACTCGCTCTTGAGCGCTTGATCAGGATTTTCTCGGATTCGCCGGGCCAAATCTTCGCGACGTTCTTTATCGGCCTCGGCCCGCGCCGAAAGCGCGTCTTTTTCCGCCTGCGGGCCCTGGCTGGATGAATCCGACATTTCCGTTTCCGAATCGCAAGTGACAATCGTCTACGATACCCGATCAGCGCGGGCGGGCAGGCCGCTCCAGATACCCGATCGTCAAAGGTGAACACATGAATCGACAACCGCTCGAAGGCTTCCAGATGCATAACGTGCGCGAGGATCGTCGTCAGCCGCTGATCGAGCAGGCAATCGAGCTTTGGCTGGCGCAGAATGTACTGACGGCGGAACAGGCCGGAAAGCGCGCCGAAGAGCTGTTGTTCGTCGCCGTGGACGAGCACAACGGTGGAATTGCCGGCGTCTGCACCACTTATCTGCGCACGCCGCCGAAGCTGAAGATGCCGCTGTGGCATTTTCGTACGTTCGTCGCCCCCGAATACCGACAGAACAACGTTGCATTCCATCTGCTGCACCTCGCGATCGATTTTCACGAGTCGAGCTTCGCGAGCGGTTCCGATACCAGCGGCCGTGGGCTCTACATGGAAATCGAGAACCCGGTCATCCAGCGCCACCGGAACGAAGCCGTCTGGCCCAGTTCAGGCATGGTGTTTGTGGGCTTCAACGCCCGGGGCGATCACTGCAGGGTGCGCTACTTTCCCGGCGCCAGGATCTAGGTTCCCTAGACAGCAGACGGCCGGCGGCGCGATATGGAAGAACGGCGGCCCGGCTCTTGCGGCGGCCCCATAGCAAGCGGCCGGGAAGACCCGGCCGCTGTGCAAATCCGCAGGTTCGGGATCAGAGTTTCCTTTCGGCCCTGCGCCGGAAGCCGAACAATCCGGCGAGACCCAGCAGCCCGGCCATCAGCAGGAGACCGATCCGGTCCATGACCGGCACGGCCACGGCCGGTGGCGGCGGCGCGGCGACACCCCGCTCGACCGAGCCGGCTTCGCAGCCCGCTTCGGACGGCCTGGACTCGCCGCGCTGATCGCTGGTCACGACATCCCCGCAGCCCACCGAGCCGGACGTCACCACGTCGACCACCGGGCTGGCTGCGGCGGGCAGATGAGTGAACGTCGGACCCCCGTTGTCGGCCAGCGGCCCGAGCTGCGGATCCTGTCCAAGCAGCGTCGAGCCAGTAGCATCGAAGTTCAGCGTGCCCGAGGTCGAGTCGACGCCGACCAGGGTAAAATTCACATCCGCCTGGCCATACGCGCCGGGATCGAAGCCGATGTCGGGATCGGTAGGCGCGGTATTGCCGGAAATCACGCTGGCGTTGATCGGAACCGAGATGTCCGACGAAATGCCCAATCCGCCGATGTCGGCGGCGCTGTTGTCGGTAATCGTGGTGAAGTCGATCAGGATATTGCGCGGTTGCGTCCCGCGCTCGGGCGAATTGATCTGTTGGTCGGAAAGACTGCTGTACAAGACCAGCCCGCCGTTCAGATCGCCTGAAGAGTTTCCTGAAATCGTGCTGTTGCGCACCTGCAGGTCGTACTTGGCCCTCAGGACGCCGCCGCCACCGAAGTACGCGGCCGTATTCCCGGACAGCGTCGATTCCTCGACCAGGATGGAACCGTAGCCTCCATAGGCCGACAATCCGCCGGCGAACGTTGCACTGTTCCCGCTGATCGTCGACTGGCGGACCACGATGTCGCCGAACGGGCCGCCGATGTAAGCGCCGCCGGCGTAGCCGGAGTTGGAGATGTCGCCGCGAGAATCTTCGCCCCAGGTCGATCGCGCGGCCTTGAATTCCGCACGCTCATCGGAGACCTGTCGATTCGGCACCCCACCGCCGATAGCGGAATTGCCGCTGACGACGGTGTTGTCCAGCGTCACCTGACCGTCGAACGCGAAGGTCAGGATTCCACCACCCTCCGAGCCGGTCGTGTTCGATGAAATCTGCGCGCCCGAAAAAGTGATGTCACCGTATTTGCTCGACGCATAAACGCCCCCGCCCGCATACGCGGAGCTGTTACTGCTGATCACCGAATCATTGATCGTGAGGTTGTCGTACTCGCTATCGAAATATATGCCGCCTCCGGCATAGGCGGCCGTGTTTCCGGATACCTCGGAATCGTTCAACTCGAGGCTTCCGTCGAAAGACGCTATCCCGCCACCGATGCCCGTGGGAAATCCCCTGAGAGGCTGGGAGCCGGCCGCGTCGCCGCCCGTAATGATCAGGTCGTTGATGGTCACGTCGCTGTAGTAGGTCGCCAGCACGCGGGAATTGCCTCCCGCATCGACGGTCACGCCGGCGCCATTGATCGTGGCAATGTCGTCATCGATTTCCAGCTGACCCGAAGTCAGCGAAACAGTCTGCCCGGATATCGATGAAAGGTCGATGATGTCGGCTTCGGCATTTCCGTTGGCCTGGCTGAGCGCCTCGCGGAGGCTGCCCGCTCCGGCATCGCTGGTGTTGGTGACGTTGAATGTCGCGGCACCGGCGTGGCCGGCGGTCAGAGCGGTGCATATGGCCGCAGCCAATGCTGTCTTGCTGTATGAATTCAATGCAGATCCCCTGGGTATGTCAGAAATTTGGTTTCATCGGTCAATTGCCCGCCAGCGTGACCGCAAGGCGGCCGAGCGACCAGGACTGACCAAATCAATCTACACGCCAATGTCCGGAACGATCAATCCGAGATTGCCTTGTTCATTCGGTGCTGAACTCGGCGCCTGATCCCTTTAGACGAGAAAGCGATTGGTTCCGCGCCAAACCCGCCCCTGGACTTCCACGGGCGGGCCTTGCAGGTGATCAGTCGACCTCCGCCAGCGTCCGGCCCGTGGCATCGAACCAGGCCGACTCGCCCCAACCCGCCAGCTCGCCATTGGCGAAAATCAGCGGCGTGGTCTCGTTGCGCGCAGTTACACCGTCCCCTTCGACGCGGTGGGTCCTGTAGAAGAGCGCGCGATAGGCCACACCATCCACGGTGAATGCCTCGCTGAAGTCTGCTTCATGCGGCATTACGGCCTGGGCCTCGCGGATGCCCATGCCGAGTCGAAGCGAATCGATCGCGCCCCTGTTGTCGCGCTCGATCTCGGCCCAGTCGGAATCGCGGGACTCGAGTCCGTCATTGCCAATGGCCACGACGCAGCCTGATAACCAGGCGGCCAGAGATACAAGTAATACAAGACGGGTCAACTGCTTCATGCGAGAGATCCTTTTATGAGTTGTTTTAAGAATGGAGAATGAAAGTATGCGGACAAAAACTGAACGGCGCCTGAGCGAGAAGTCATGATCTCGGCCGATTGCATGGATTCGGCCATTGATTCACCGCCACGTTTCTCGGCCATCGATTACCGTTTTTCTGCCCCGAGCTTGACCAGGCAAATCTTTCAGCAAAAAAACGCCAACCAAATCATCGTCTTGAATACCGCCGGAACAAGGCCCTTGACAAAACCCTGACACTTTGTTCAATCTGAGCGCGAGGGCATGCTAGAAGTCATGGTTGCACGGTCCGGGGGCTCAGCGCCGAGGGAGAGCGTCGTCTTTTCGGCGTGCAGGCATGCACGAAGCCGCACCAAAGGCTCGTCGCCCGAAAGGATGCGCAGTGTTCGACCCCGTTGGTTTTGCCTACCAGGGCTTTCCCATTCGGAACCGCTGGGCCTCCCAACCCAAATACAAAGAGGAGCACACACGGAATGAATCGAGTCAACAAGCAACTGGCGGCACTCCTTGGCGCCGCGACCATGGCCTGCGCGGTCAACGCGTGGGCCGACGACAACCGCTACATCGTCCAGTTCGCGCCGGGCGCGGC